>JAAZGF010000019.1 GCA_012511375.1 Candidatus Dojkabacteria bacterium
GTAGATTTCCCATGATCTATATGAGCTATTATTGAGAAATTACGTATTTTTTCTAGCTGATTGACATTCATAAGGTGATTATATCTTAATAGAGGGAGTATTTACACAAGAGAATAATTATAATATTGCTATCTTATCTTTATAGAGAGGTCGAAAATTTCAGAAAACTGAACTCCAGATAGATTCTCTAAGGCCAAAAAGAGTGTAATATTTTGTCCTGGAAGTATCTCTATCTCATTGTCGAATGTTTCTCCTTTGCTATTTTGAATCATAAAATGCTCTTTATCTATAATCATAGATATAGTTGAGTTAGTGTTTGTTAAAGTTTGTCCAAAGAAAAATATTTTAGCAGCTTCTTCAGTTCTGTTCTCTATTTTTAGAATGGGTTTAGAATAGCTGTCAGCACCTCTTTTATTTAACCTTACAGAATAATCATATCCTTCATCATCTATTTTGTTTAAAATTTCCTCAGTAAAAATCTCGTGAGATCCTCCTACCAAGTTAATAACAACATCTCCCTGTGTTGTTACTCCAAGTACATTTAATTTTTTAAGCTCGTTTGTGATTGGAGTTAAATTGATAACTGTTATAGCAGGAAGAATAAATAGTAATGCAAGCAAACCTAGAGCGAAAGGCTCTAATATTTGTCCAAATATCCTTTTAGTTTTCTCTTTTCTAGTTTCCATAATATTAATAATAGTTTTTCTCTTCTGGATATATCTTAGCAATTTCTAGCTCAAATGTCCTTATGGTTCCCCATATGCAGAAAAAAGCCATAACTCCTGAAGATACACCTATCCATGTATATGTCATGTTTTGGATTGTATGTACAATTATAATTGAGGCTGTAACAAGGAGGAAGGAAGACCATATGAATATTTGTAGAAAACTAGAATTTTTCTTAGTTATCCAATTCAATATGTTTAACTTAGTTATTTTAACAATAGTTCTAGGGTTCTGTAAGGTTGATTGATAGAGTGATGTTTTAATTATTAAGTATATAGTGGGAACAGCAATTAAGACTAACATAACTAAGTTTGAGATTGAGTTAATAAAGAGGGTAGTTGCACTATTAGGGTACAGTATTTGAATAGAGGAGATTCCAATCATTTCATTCTGTACTGCAAATTCTATATCAAACATTAAGGTCGGAATTAAAATCCCTAAAAATTTCCCAGCGACCATTAGTATTGCAGGAGTTAGGGATATTTTAAGAGCTCTTTTTAGAAGTTTTGACATTAGCCTGGGACAGTTTGTTTAAATTGTTAGTAAGGCGTGATTTGATTCTATCTGCCTTACCCTTCTTTATAACATTTTTCTTAGCAGCTTTGTCAAGAACCTTATAAACATTTCGAATATTTTTTTCTGCCTCTACTTGCTTTTCTGTTTCTATCAAAGTGTTTTGCTTCTTTATTGCTCTTTTAGTTCTTTTTCTCAATCTATTGTTGAATTCGTTTCTTCTTTTATTTTGTCTTAAATCTTTTATAGATGTTTTTAAATTAGGCATTTGTTCTTTTTATATAAATGATTTTCTAATTCAAGGTATTATATATATTATATATTTATTTGTAAACACGTATATTTGTGTTAAACTTTTAGTATGAAACGTAGTAGGAAGGTTAAGATATTTTTAAGCTCTGTAGTAGTTATCGTAATAGGGTTAGTATCAGGATATTATATGTATTTTAGCACCTCAAATGAAGAGACAGTTTTAGGGATTCAGGAATCTCAAGAGCTTGTAGATCTTACAAAAATTCCATATATTGATACTTTACCTCCGATAGTAGGGTATGAAGGAGTTTTGTATGAATATTTAGTTAGGCCTGTTAGCTACGATGATGAGTTGGTGGTATCTTTAGAATATATAGAGGGTCCTTCTTGGTTGTCATTGAATAATTTTGTTTTAAGAGGGACTCCTCCTTTTGGTAGTAGTGGTTCGTACAAGATTGTTCTAAAGGTTAGTGATGGATATAATAGTTCTATCCAAGAAGAGTATATTTTAATAGAAAAAGTAGAGAATGAAGAGTTTTAGCAGGAGAAAAATGTATGTTTTGATAGGTATATCAGTTTTTTTGATTTCTGCTTCTTCTGTTTTTTTAGTAATATCAAAGGTTCCAAATTTTGGTATATTGGGTAGTACTAGTAGCGATTGTGTCCCTTATAATGTTTTTGTTAGTAAAGGAGAAAAAAACTTTTCTGTAGATATTGCTTGGTCAACAAGAGCCGAGTGTATTGGCTTTGTTCAGTATGGAAGAGATAGGGATAATTTAGATCAGGTAGTCGTAGATATTGTAAATATTAGAAAATCAAAAAGCCACAAGGTTACTATTGAGCAATTGCTAACTACAGAAGTTTATTACTTCTTAGTTAATTCTCAAGAACAGGCATACGGGAATAATGGAGTGCCTTTAGAGTTTGTAATGGAAAATCTTTAATAGTTATTTTTTCTTCTTTGTAAGGTCTTTAATCACTTTGTTCTCAAAATACTTCTTAGGATTAAATATCTTCCAAGAACTAACCTCGGCTTCTTTAAAGAGTTTACTTCCTATTAGTTTCTCTGTCATTGATTGTCCAAGGGGTTTGGAGTATATGTACCAACCTATTACTAAAACAATAAGTCCTATAATCACTCTTGCAACTGTAGATTCAAAGATACCAGTTTCGGGAGTAGTGGTGCTCTCTGTCTGAGTGACAGGATCTTTTCCCTCTGGAGCTTTTTCGGAAGGGTCTTTTGTTGTCGGTTCTTGTGGTTTAGGTTCTTCAGGGATAGCATCAGGGTCAGAACAATCTTGGGCTACTAATATTACATATTCTGCTCTTAGTGTTGTAGGATCTGCAGGAACTTCTTCTGGAGTTATTATAACCTCATTCTGGTTTTGACCACTTAAAGCATTCTCTCCAACCTGAGATTGGAATTCTATTGTTAAGTGTTCTCCTGGATTTATATTCCAACCTCCTTCTTTCTGCCAGATTATTTCTTGAGATTGTCCTACATCAGTTGTTGAAACAAGGTCATTATCATTGGCAGAGTTAGTATTTATCCTAGAGGAATTTTTTGTATATGTGAATCCTAAAGGTAGTTTATCTTTAATACTTTTTATTCTCTGAGCTATGGAGCTATTATTAGTAACTTTTACAGTAAACACGGTTGTGTTGTTTGGAGCTATTCTTTCAACGCACTCTTTGGAAGAGGATTTAGAAACAGAAAAATTAGATTCTTGTGTTTCCGTAGCTTTCTCTTCTGCAGATGTTTCTTTTGCTTTCTGGAGGGAGAAAGATTGAGTTGCAGAACCAATTATTTGAGAATCACTATTAACAGTTACAGTCATTTCAACAGTCCCCTCTATTTTGTCTAACTGGGCGAAGGAAGTCTCACTTCCGAAATTATCGGAATTGTAGAGATCTTGTTCTATTATTGTAATTTCTCCTTTTGCAGGATCTAACGTAAAACCTTCGTTCATTACTAATTCGTTTAAATCTTTCTGTTTAAATGAGAATTTCAAAGTTAAGGAATCTTCTTCACTAATATTTCCTACACCTATTCTAATTCTTGAAATCTTGTCTATATTATCTACCATTCTTGTCTCAATATTTAAGTCAGTAACATCAGAGAGAGTTTCTCTATCGACCTCTATGAGTCTTCTACATAGTGGAGAACCTACCTGCTCTCCATTTTGAGAAGTTGCCACTGCAGCTATATTGATAGTATTTGAATCTAATTTTGAGATTTTCTTTGTTATAGTTAACCCATCAGTAGAGGTTTCGTCTGAAGTGTAGTCTTGATTGTTAATGATGAATTTGTAATCAGAATATTGTTGATCAAATGTTGCGGTGATTGTAAGCTCGTCATCTGCAGGGACTTTTCCTGTAACTATCTTCCCGTTTTTATCTTTTACAATCATTTTAGTACATCTAGCATCAGTAAGAGTTTGTAGCTGACATATTTGGTACAACTCTTGACGAGTATTACTGTTTAAAAGATTTACAGAAAGGTTACTAGTAGAACATGCTGCTCTACATACCTGATCTCCACTCACAGTTGCAGTCTCAAAAAGAAATCCTCTTCTTTGATCACCACATTCAGAAACAACAGAAGGATCAATGTAGTAACAAGCACATGTTGTTTCGGTTTGTGTTTTCTTCTTTTCTTCTGGAGATTCTATGGCATAGAAATATACAGCAGCCCCTATCAATGCTAGGCCTAACAGAGATGCTAATACGATGAGGATAATAGTTCCTGTGTTTGTTTTTTTCTTTGTACTGACTCTTTTTACTTCTTCCATTAAGGGCAATAAAAACTATTATACTAGTAAAGTTTAATTTAATGTTACTCTACTGTCAATAAA
>JAAZGF010000020.1 GCA_012511375.1 Candidatus Dojkabacteria bacterium
CTCCTATCTTTGAAAATGATCCTTTCCCAGCAGGGTTTTCATGATATACAAAAGGTTTCATATATGTCTAGTATATCACACTAGGTAAGAGTGATATATAATGGGATAGGTTAATTTCTTAATTCTAAGTATATGATATTAGTAACAGGTGCTACAGGTAGAATAGGGCATGTGCTTGTAAAAGAGTTAAACAAGAAATATGGAAGGGTTAAGGTATTTGTTAGAGAAAAATCTAACCTTAAACCATTAGAGGGATGTAATTGTGAGTATGTATATGGTGATATTTTGGATTTAGAGAGTTTAAGAAAAGCAGTAGAGGGTGTAGATACACTATTTCATTTAGCAGCTCATATTAATATCTCTTTTTACGACAAGAAGAAAACACTTAATACTAATGTAAATGGTACTAAGAACGTTCTAAAGGTATGTATGGAGGAGGGTATTAATTTAATATATACAAGCTCCATACATGCTCTTTCTACTTCAGATTATGTGATAACAGAGAACTCTAAGTTGTGTACAGACACAGAGGAGAAGAGAGGTATATATGATCAATCTAAGTCTCTTGCTATTAAGGAGGTTCTCTCTGCAATGGAGAAGGGGTTAAAAACCATTATTCTGATTCCAACAGGTGTTATAGGGCCATATGATTTTAGGCCTTCTTCATTTGGTTTAGGAGTAATTCAGTCTGTTAAAATAGGACTCTCTTCTACCTTAGAGGGTAAGTATGATTATGTGGATGTTAGAGATGTTGTCTCTGGGATAGTTACGGCATTTGATCTTAAAAAGTATGGAGAGATGTATATGTTGTCTGGTCATCTTCTTGATATGAAAACATATATTGAATATCTAAGAGAGTTTAGTGGTACGCCTAAATTAAAACCTTTAGCTCTTGTTAAGAAATCTGTAGCTATATTCTTAGGATATATTTTAGGTTTCTTTAGTAAAAAATCAGCAATAACTCCATATAGTGTGGCTACATTACATAGTAATAGTAATATATCCCATGGGAAGGCTACAAGAGAATTAGGATACAACCCTAGAGATCTTAAGGAGTCTTTGTATGATCAGTATGTGTGGTTTAAGGAAAATGGATATATTTAATTGAAATGAAGTATTACAAAACATACTACAATTCTCCTGTAGGTAAGTTAACTTTGATAAGTGATGGGAGCTCTCTTGTTGCATTGTATTTTAATGATACAGAGGGTAAGGGGGTAGAGAGGAGGGATGATTTAGATATATTTAATAAAACAAAGGATTGGTTAGACAAATATTTTAAAGGAGAGAAACCTCTGATTCGTGAATTATCACTATCTCCCAAAGGAACTCTTTTTAGAGAGGAGGTATGGAATATTCTTTGTGCTATTCCATATGGTGAGACAGTAACATACAAAGAGGTGGCAAGGAGGTTAAACAGGGGTAATATGTCCTCTCAGGCTGTTGGAGGGGCTGTAGGACACAACCCTATCCCTATTATCATACCTTGTCATCGTGTTATTGGTTCTGATGGTAGTATGGTAGGGTATGCTAGTGGTATTGAGAGGAAAGTGTGGTTACTTAAGCATGAGGGAGTGGATGTTGAATGATTACTCTTCTCTTTTGGCAATAACAATTGCTCTTTTAGAGTCTACTCCCATGGGCCAGCATGTCATAAGGGTTAGGGTGTCTTCTTCTAGGTATGTTCCTAGATATTTTATCTCAGAGGGTTCTACTATCTTGTTTTCAAAAACAGTATATCTGTAAATCTCTCCTTCATAGCTTACATATATCTCATCATCTTTCTCTAACTCTCTTAGTAGGTAGAAGTATACATTGTATTTTCTTCTTTCATAGAAATTTACTGCCGAATGTGCAAAGAGAAATACATTTCCATTACTATTAGGAGTAGGTGTTCCTTTGGCATGTGCTACTCCATATATTAATGCATTTATGTATATATCTTCATTGTATGGGTCTACATTTTTAATTACTTTTGCATTTGCCTTTATCTTAGGTATATAC
>JAAZGF010000021.1 GCA_012511375.1 Candidatus Dojkabacteria bacterium
CTTTCTTTAATAATACGGGGGGAGTTTTCTCTACTATTTCTATAACTGTTAATTTTTCCTTTACAGGGTTTTCTTCTTTTAAGTACCCTATTACAGCATCAATCTCTTTTGAAAGAGTTTCAAATTGTGGAAAAGAGGAAGCTGTTTCTTTTACATATTTCTGAATACTCTCATAATTTTCTGTATCATCCTCTACTATCAACTCTATTCCTCCATATCTTGCAATGTTTTCTAACCTCTCTTTCTGAAAAAGAGGTAATGAATATATCCCCTTCCCTTCTATCAATGATTGACCTCCTTTAAAGGCCATCATTGTTTGAAAAGAGGAAAGTTTCCTCCTTAATGTTTTTCTTAAACCATCATACTCTATTGAAGAGTTTCTAATATCTTTGAATTTTTCAGTAAAGTAGAAGGAAAGATTTTGTGAAGTCACATATATCTGATCATTGTCATAACTTAAATTCTTGTATATAGATGAGATGTCTACATATACATCGGTTTTCTTCCCCTCATTCTCCTCTTTTTGTTTTTCTTCTTGTTCAAGAAAGATATACCCATTGTTTAAGAAATATACAATATCTTCATAATTTAAAGTCAAATCATTCTTAACAAGTACCTCTTCAAAATTAGGAGGTAATATATTTAACACATCCTTTTCAATTTTCTTACTTTTAGTTTCAAGAAGTTTTACATTAGTAATATCTTTTTGAGTTCTAGCTATTTGTCTTTTTGTTAGAAGATTAGAAAAGAAAAGAGAAGGAAGTAAAAAAGAAAGGAATAGAAGTATTGGAATTAGAAAGCATATATATTTTTGGTTTCTTTTTTTCTTCTTCAAAGTAAAAGAGAAGTATTTAAATTAGTAGATAGTATATTATATGATAATTTGAGAAAAAATGGTGTGGGCTAATCGTATGACATGAGTCTGATTACCCACACCAAGAGGGAGAGGTTTGTTTACTACTTTTTAATCTTTATTTTCTTAGCGTCGCTATTCTTTTTGTAAACTTCCAACTTCCCTTTCGAAGTTTGGTTTCTTGCCCGCCTTTTTTCTTCTTGTTTCTTTTGTTTCTGGGTGAGTCCCATTATAGGAGCACCTCCTTTCATTTTGAGTAAAAGAACCTTGAATTTCAGATTCTAACATAAACAAATGATTTTGTAATGGATGAATTTATACTATCTTTCCTCCTCCTATCATAGTGTCTCCTTTGTAGAAAACTACCGATTGGCCAGGAGTAATAGCTCTTTGTTTTTTCTTAAAGAGAACGGAAATATCTCCATTACTAAGAGGGGTAAGAGTAGCTCTTGCTTCTTTTCCTCCATACCTTATCTTAGCAGTCACTTTCATAGGTTTGGTGAGCTTATCAAATGTAATTAAATTAATATCGGTTGCTACTAATTCTTTTGCATATATTTCTTCTTTGCCACCTACAATCAAATTGTTTTTTTCAAAATCTATATCTACAACATACAAAGCCTCTTTTGAAGGAACTCTTATCCCCTTTCGTTGTCCAATTGTATAGTGTGTTAGTCCATTATGTTCTCCTAGTATCTTTCCCTGTTTGTTAA
>JAAZGF010000022.1 GCA_012511375.1 Candidatus Dojkabacteria bacterium
ACTGGAGTACCTGAGGCATTTGCCTCTACAGGGACAATACCAAAATCCTCATCCCTGACTGGAAAGATTAAAGCTTTTGTCCTTGCCAGTAGGTTGAATTTCTCTTCGTCTGTTACATAGCCTAAAAACCTAATTAAACCTTTTGCATTTAATTTCCTAACTAACTCCTTCATATTTTCAAAATCTCCTCCCATTCCTGCTATCTTAAGAGGTACCTTTGCTTTAACACATGCCTTTATCGCTAACTCTACTCCTTTGTATGTTTCAACCCTACCTAAATACAAGAACCAGTTTTCCTTCCTGTCCATTTTCTTTACTTTACGTATTCTTTTTACTTCTACCGGAGGATATATTACATCTGCATCCACATCGTAATATTTTTTAACTCTTTTTTTAACTACATGAGAGATAGCAGCTATTCTGTCACACTCCTGAGCAGCTTTTCTGTCTGCCTTCCTTAACATCTTCTCAATTACAGTCCCAGAAAAGAAATCGTATACTTTGAAAAGAAACCTATCAAACCCTGCTAGTTGATCTGCACTCTTTAATGTTCTACTCTCTTTCTGCCAAATGAATTTGGGAGGAGACATACATATATTTATATGAGGTATGTTCTTAGGTCTAGCAAACTTAGAGAAAGCTATTGATAGGGATACTACAGCATCATACCCTTTAAACTTAAAATGTTTGTATGCTAACGGTTGAAAAAGAAGATAGAGATGCCTTAGTTTATCTCTACCTGGCAAATGTTGCATAAAGGAGTGATTTATTTTCACATTAGGAAGAAACTCTTTTACAAACTCTTCGTTGTAATATGCAGTAAAAAGTTCACAGTTTGGGAATGCATCCAGTATATATTTTAGATGTATCTCTGCTCCTCCATGTTTAAAAAGAGGTTCACTAACAACTGCTATTTTGAGGTTATCTGTCTTCTCTTTCTTGTTCTTTCTCATATACTTTGTTTAAGTACTGTTCTAAATTATTTATGAACTTCCTCTCTGAAAAAAGTTGTGCATGTTTCTTTATTAATTGCCTATTATATCTTGTTTTATGGAAATTAATAAGGGAAGATGTAAGTTCTTCTTGAGTAGTAAAAAACTCTCCTGTTAGACCCTCTTTTACAGTTTCAAGTAATCCTCCATCTTTGAAACCTAGTACAGGGGTTCCTGATGCCATAGCTTCTACTGGTACTAATCCAAAATCTTCCAATGCACAGAAGAGTAAAACATCCGAGAGAGCATACATGGTTTTAACATCCATATCATCCTTTACAAAGCCGAGGAATCTAATACTCTCATCTTTCCCTGCTATTTTTTCTAAATACCTCCTATCTGGACCCTCTCCCACTATAATTAATTGTTTCTTTGCTTTTTTACATGCATTTATTGCCCAATCTACTCTTTTGTGGTCATAGAGCCTTGAGACTACTAGTACAAAGTTTTTAGGAAGATTATATTTTTTAATTACTTTTCTTTTTTCTTTTTCTGATGAATCTAAAAAGTATTTTTCTTCTACTCCAGGATAGAGTACTGTTGCTTTTTTCTTGTATGTTTTCCAAATTTTCCTAGCTATATACTTTGAATTTGCTGTCCAGTAATCGACCCTTCTAGATATTGTCCAATCCCATACCCTCATATATGTGTTTAAGACAACAGAGATGGGTCTGTACAAAGCTTTTAATCTGGAAGCTCTTACATTTAACTCCTTGTCCCAAAGACTTCTTGGAGGGGTCATGACCATAGCTATATGTGGTTGGTCTAGACCTGTAATGACTCCTTTAGCTGGTCCAGCAGAGATACTAATTACAAGATCATAGCCTCTTAGATCAAAATTTTCATAGGCAAATGGAGTTAGTACTTTAAGGTGTCTGTAAAAATGTTTAGGAAGAACATTTGATATTTTTTGTACAAAGCTTGTATGAATAGTCCTACCTTCTAGTTCTGGATATTTCTCCCTATTAAACACTACAGTAAATATTTCTGCATGAGGAAGTAATTTCAATATGGAGTACATCTCTCTATCAGCTCCTCCAAAAGAGCTCATTTGATCAGCTACAATAGCTACTTTAGGAAATCTCTCTTGTAAATAGTTCATTAATGATTATAACGTAGGAATCTCCCCATCATCAAATCCAAAATCTTCAGCACTAATATTTTCATCCTCTTCTTCATCCAATTGCTCTAACGCTTTAGTTAAATCATCATCTACACTAACAGAAACTTTTTTCTCTGAAGTCTCGTCTTCTCCTGGGAAAATAACATCTAACGCTCCTTCCTCTTTATCATCGTAAGGATCTATACCATCATCATCTACTTCATTCTCAGCTCCCATTAGGATGATATTAGGCTGTTCCTCTTCAATATCTATTTCTTCTTCTGATACTTTACCTCCATTCTCTATTCTTTTCTCCATTCTCTTAAGAAATCTTTCTGCATCATCCCCAAACTTCTCAACTACATCTATTACTCTCATTGGCTCTCCACATTCGGGGCAGTAATGAATATGGTCTATTTCCTCTCCACAATGAGCACAGGAGAGAAAAATAACATGTACACTTTTTCTCGTAGTTACTAATTGATCTTTTTTGTTTTTGCTCTTTTTTGGCATAGTAAGAAGTGTATTATCCGTTTCTTTAGAATAGTATAGGGACTATAGTGTGTCAATAATCCCATAGAAAAAGAATTTATTCGTATTTAGGGTAACAACATTTTTTGTATTTTTTACCACTACCACAAGGACAAGGGTCGTTACGTCCAACTTTCTTGTTCTTTTTAATAGTTTTTTGCTTAACTGTTTGACCAGGTCTACTATCTCTGTCCTTCTGAATTTTAAGAGCTTTTTGTTCCTCCTGCTTGACTACCCTTACTTTGAAAAACCTTGTAACAACAAAATCATCTACCTTTGCAAGCATCTCATCAAACATTTTAAACCCTTCATTTTTGTACTCTACTAGAGGGTCTCTCTGTGCCAAGTTTCTCAGTGATATACCCTCTCGAAGATCTGTCATAGTATCTAAATGTTCCATCCAAAACCTATCAAAAGATTGCAGAATCAAGTACTTAGAGAGCTGCTGCATAGCTTCCAAACCTATGGAATATATATGAATGACAAAGGAGGTAAGTATTAACTTTTTAAGAAATTGTACCCTCTTAACTTCGTCATCTAACTTGTAAAGGTGCCTAAACATCTCTACAGTAGACTTAAAACCTAACTCTTTACTAGAGAGATCTACTAATTCCTGTGTTAGAAGAGTGACAATCTGTAGATACAGTTTCCTTTCTTCTACATTATCTATCTTCATATCATCCTGAAGCTGTGCAGCTACAAGATAGTCAATATGCTCTAAAACCTTTTTTAATATCCACTTATCCAAAGGAGAGAAAGGATAGGAAAGAGATTCAAATTCCTCTATCTTCCATGTATCCTCTCTAGCTAAAGAGAAAGCATCCAAATCATCCTGTACTCTCTCTACATCTATTTTTTCTAATAGTTTTAACTCCTTCTTTAAATCTAATTTCGATTTTGGAATCCTCTTTATTCTCTCTGCTTCCAGTATTTTTCTCCTTAATGTATATATTATTTCCCTCTGTTGGTTTAACACATCGTCATAATCTACTAATCTTTTCCTAATATCATAGTTATGTGCTTCTACCTTCTTTTGAGCATTCTCAATTGTTTTACCAAGAATTCCCGAAGTTATTGGGATATCATCATCTAGTCCCACTTGAGACATTATCATTTGCATTCTTTCTCCACCAAATAGTCTCATCAATTCGTCTTCAAAAGACACATAGAATCTAGACTCTCCTGCATTGCCCTGTCTACCAGATCTACCTCTTAACTGATTATCTACTCTCCTTGATTCATGTCTTTCAGAACCTATTACATACAACCCTCCCAATTCCTCGACACCATCTTCCAAGGCAATATCCGTTCCTCTACCTGCCATATTTGTAGCTATTGTAACTGAGTGTTTCTTTCCTGCTTCTAAAACAATTTTTGCTTCCATCTCATGATATTTTGCATTCAAGACATTGTGCTTAACACCCTCTTTTGAGAGCAGAGAAGAAAGATACTCTGATTTTTCAACAGATGTCGTACCCACTAACATAGGTTGTCCACTCTTGTGATGCTCCTTAATATCTTCTACTATGGCTCTGTATTTGCCCTCTTCTGTTCTGTAAACAACATCGTTATGATCCTTTCTAACAACAGGTTTGTTTGTAGGAACTACTATTGTATCTAAGTCATATATTGCAGAGAACTCCTCAGCCTCTGTTAAGGCTGTTCCTGTCATTCCTGAAAGATACTGATACAATCTAAAGAAGTTTTGTAATGTAATAGTTGCCATAGTTTTAGATTCCTTCTTAACCTCTACTCCTTCTTTAGCCTCAATTGCTTGATGTAAACCTTCACTGTATCTTCTTCCCTCCATAGCCCTACCTGTAAACTCATCTACTATCAGTACCTCTCCATTTCTAATTAGGTATTCATCATCTCTTTTGTAAAGCTCTTTCGCTTTTAGTGCATTATCCAAATGATATGCTAACTGTGCATTCTCATATATATTCTTCTCACCTAGAGCTTTCTCCACAGAGTCTACACCTGACTCTGTCAAGGAAACTGCATTAGCTTTCTCATCCACAATATAGTGGGTTTCAGGTTGAAGAGTATTTACCAAAGAAGCAAACCTTTTGTACAAATCATTAGCTGTATCTGCAGCAGTAGATATGATTAAAGGAGTCCTAGCTTCATCTATTAATATTGAGTCTGCCTCATCAACAATTACAAAATATTTAGGACCTTGTACTCTCTCCTCTAAACTCCTTGCCATATTATCTCTTAAATAGTCAAAACCGAACTCATTGTTAGTACCGTATACAACATCACAATCATATACCTCCTTTTTAGAGCATTCTACCAAATTAACTCCACTCATATGATCATATTTAAGTCTTCCTTCTTCTTTTGCTTTTGTATCTCTTTCCTTTATTAATTTCTTTGCTTCCTCTCCTTTTAATTTAATAGCTTCCTGATCATCTATAAATTTGTACTGCTTTCCTGAGTTAATAGCACCTACACTCATCCCAAGAGAGGCAAAAATATGCCCATTCCATTCAGCATCTCATCTTGCAAGGTAGTCATTTACTGTAACAAGATGAGCCCCTCTCCCTGTTAGACCGTAGAGATACAAAGGCAGATTAGCTGCCAAAGTTTTACCCTCCCCAGTAAACAGCTCTGAAACTTTGTTATCAAACAGAACATATCCAGCCATTAACTGAACATCAAAATGTCTATGCTTTGCAACCCTGTTAGAAGCCTCTCGTACTACTGCAAATGCCTCTGGTAAAATCTCATACAGTTTTTGCTTCTCTTCATCTAGTTTCTTCTTTAATTCCACATCATTTAAAGTAGAGAATTCATCCCTACAGTCCTCTTTCGCCATATCTAACTCTTTCCTAAACTGATTTGTTTTTTCCTTTAACTGTTCATCAGTCAACTTTGAGATTTTTTCCTCTAAGGAATTAATACTATCAATGATAGGGTGTATCTTTTTAAGTTGTTTTTCGTTTGAATCAAAAAGATTTTTAAATATATTAAACATAGTAGCTTGTACAAAGTAATCTTTTGATTATATACCATATTTTACCATTTAAGAATTATTTCATTTTTGCTATGTATAGTGATATGTATGAGGAAATATTTCTTGAGAATCATCCTTCTTTTTCTTTTACTCTTTCTCTTTAAAGAAAAGGTGTTTGCAGATGTCATACTACTATGGCCTCCAAATGGATTTAATTCTCCAGAGGATAAAATTACTGCCGAATGGGAGAATACAGATAGTAGTCAACCGTATCTGTATAAATTTCAGTTTTCAGACTCCCCTTACTTCCGTGTAACAGTAAGTACTTCTCCAAAAGAAGAGATCTTTTCTCATACTCGTACCTTTATAAAGTTCCAATTAATATATTGGAGAATTGCATACCATCCTCTTTCTACATGGCAAAATATCTTTCAGTATTACTCTGATATAGGGGTTTTCGCTGTAAACAAAAAAGTTTCAGAAGAGGAGATAGAAGAAGTTTTAGAAATTAATAGAAAGAACAAAATAGTAGAAGAACAGGAGGAAGAAGAGGAAGAGATAAGTAGCGAAGAGGATGTACTAATTGATATAGAGGAGGAAAAGGAAGAAGAGGAGAAGAGTGAAGAGGTTGTTCAACCCATACTAGAGGAAGGAGAAATAGTTGTACAGAGAGCTTCATACGAAGGTAGTATGGTTGAGACAGTAACGCTATACAAACAAGCTGTAGAGAACATTTTAAGTCCCGAAGGATTCTTGTGGAATGTTAAGTCCAGCACAGGTGATGTATTGGGTGTAAAAACGAGTAATGCAGAAGATGTTGTTTGTAAGTTTGATTTTTTAAAAAACAGGTATGAAACCATATATTGCAACATACCAAAATTGAAAATTCTTAAAGAACAACATTATCACTTTGGAGATGAATACTCCCTACTGGTAGAAGCTAACCAAAAAACTTCATTTAATATTCAAGTCGATGAGTATGTTTGTGACTTTCATTTACTTAAACCTAAAACCTGGTTTAAGTGTGAAAAGAGATTAGTAAAAAGTAATATCCTTTCTGTGTTTCCAAATATTTCTTTGCGTATACTGTATGATGATTCTAAACTGTTACCCATTCTCTCTTTTAGCTCACAAGGAGATCATTTCCTCCTCTCTGCTGGCAATTACAAAGATCCAAAGAGAAGAGTAGTATTAATTCATACCTACAGAATTGTGGGTAGAGAGTTTGGTGTATTACATGAGGAGAAAAATTCATACCTTCTTTCTCCTAAGCTCCTAAACAACATTACTAATACCGAAAAACCTTTTTCCTTTCCTTTTGAAAGATTAATTGGAGTTACTCAATGGTACGGTAATACTGCTTTTCAAACACCACATACCGGTATCGACTTTGGTGCAAGGGAAGAGAATGTCCTGGCAGTAGAGAAAGGAGAAATTGTAGCAAAGGGATGGGATAGCTATTTTGGAGAATGTAACTCAGGTGGAAATTACTTAAGAGTAAAACAGGAGAATGGTATGAACACAGTATATTTTCATTTAGCAGAAAGCTATGTTAATACAGGAGATATGGTTAAAAAAGGAGACATAATTGCTAAAAGTGGAAATAGTGGAGCTTGGAACTGTCAGCCTTTAGGTTATCATCTTCATTTCGAAACCAGACTTAATCAAAACATGAATTCTCACGACAACCCTGTTAAATATATTAATGCTGATTGGGATAGTGTACCTACACTGAATTACAAACAAATACCTGGAAGGTTAACTGGAGAGAATCCTCACCCAGGAAGATAATTTAAAATTTAAATATTAAGACAATGGGAAAAATATTGTCCATCATCAAAACGATTCTTGTTTTTCTCCTTTCTTTTTTTGTACCTTTAGATTTAGATAACTTTCATATCATTGCAAACATCACTAATCCTCAACAAGTTCTTTCAAAGAAAAAGAATGAAATAGTTTTAGTAAAAGATAGGGATATATTTCTTTACCGTATTAAAGAGAAAAAGAGTGAAAAGATAGCAGAAAGAAACCCTAATGATTTTGTAGGTATATCCAAAGATGGAGATATTCTTCTATGCACTATTGAGCATTTCCTAATTAATTCATATGATGACTTTTCTACAAAATTTACTATTAAGAATTTAAAGGATGAGACAGAGAAAGAGTTAAAATTCTTCGAAACTATCAGACCCATATATTTAGATGAAGAGAAAATTATTGCTGTTACAGCAGAAGATTTTTTAGAACAGCATCAGTATCTCATTCGCTTAAGTGATGGATATATGCAGGAGAGCTATATGGAGAAGAGGAAATTTCCTGTAAAAATACCAGAGGACTTTGATCTTAAAAACCTTTACTACTTGAAAGATGGTGTATATATTCTTGAAGATATATTTGGGAACCTCTACTTAAATAATTCTTGATATTATTACAATTACAATAGTTACAGTTATTACACTCTTAAGAAACACACTAACAAAGATTCCAACTAGAGAGCCAAAACCTGATTTTAAGCTTTCTTTTAGATCTTTGTGAGCAAAAAGTAATTCAAAAAGAGTAGCACCTATTAAAGGTCCCAAGAGGAAACCTAATATATTACCTATCACTACTCCTACTAGCCCTCCTAAAACAGCTCCGAACATACCCCATTTACTACTTCCCATTTTTTTTGCTCCTACAGCTATTACAATATTATCTATGAACGCTATCAGAATGGAAATGAGAAACAGTATTATCAGAAACAACACCGTTATATTTTCGAAACCATCATATATGGCAAGTATTAATGCTGCTACATCTATTAACCATATACCTGGAAAATCCAAGAATGTAAGTATTAGCCCCAATATTACTAAAACACCAAATGTTATATATATTAAAGCTGATATCATTATGTTAGTTTTTTTAATTTAGAACTGTATATTAAGTACAGAATAGTATTTGAAATCAATTGTACTGCAAAAGTAACCCATACAACAGCTATATATCCATGAGATTTAATTATGAAAAGATTTAATAGTACATTAACTATTCCTGTAATAATATTTTGAATTGCCATTAGCTTGCCATGTCCTGTGGAAGTTATCATCCCTGTATTTATAACGACTACTGGAACAGCTGTAGAAAAAGTAAGAGCTACAGGAAGCAGTAATGACTGCAGGATCTCTCCTGAATATATGGGGAAGAACAAATTAACTGCTACAGAAGTAATCAGAATGGAGAGAGGCAGAAATATAATTGCTGCTAAAAGAGTAAGGACGAGATTTTTCCTAAACTGTTTCTGTATATTTTCAAACCTCTTTTTAGAAAAATCCTCTACTATATTAGGTGCAAGAATTTGACCTAGCACAATAAAGGGTAAGAGAAGTTCCGTATTTATTTTGTTTAACAATTCATAGACAGCAACCTCTTCTAGTAAATTTTGACTTCCCAGTATTAATACATTCATCTTAGAGAAAAGATAATGACCCAGAGCTGCAATACCAAAATACATGGCATACGTCGTCACATCTTTTACAATCTTCCTGTCTAATACAAATTGATATCCTCTGTACGCTATTAACACAATTATTAAATATGAACTAAAGTACAGCAAGGGAGCTACTACTGTTCCATTCAATCCAAAATTTGTAACTAAAAGATATGCTCCTCCTATACCTACTACACTGTTTAAGATAGTAAAGAGAGCAAGCTTTTTAAATTCCTTAAGACCCCTGTATATCCCATCCATTAGAGAGGTCATAGGGTAGATAAAAATCATAGGAAGTGTAAGAAGTAAGTAGTCTGGATACTGGACAGAGAGTATATCCTTTAAAAGGATAAAGATTACTAATACCACTACCGTAGCTACTAGAATCACTAATGATACATTAAAAAATATTCTTTTTACTTTCTCCTTATCTTCTGAATTATACAAAGCAACATATCTAGAGGTAGATGTAGATATCCCAAAATCTGTAAAAAGAGCCAAAAGTAAAAGCATAGAGCTTACATATGCATATACTCCCATATCCTCTTTAGTAAGAAAGTATGTTGCAATGAAGAACATAATAGCAGTAGTACCCTGTTTAAAAAGTACCTGTGTTAATCTCCAAAGGAATGGAGTAAGGTTTTTTCTTAAGGAGAAATATTTAGAAGTCATTTTCTAGAACTTCATAGGTGAGTTTTGCTGTCCTTTCCCATGTAAACTTCAATGAATATTCGTATGCTTGCTCTATCTGTTTCCTGTACCTCACTGGGGTAGTACATATATCATAGATAGCTTCTCCTACCTCATCTGGATTTTCTCCATTTACCATTTTAGCTACATCACTAAAGAGCTCTTCATACACTGGATTCTTGTGTAGTATGGCAGGGACCTTAGCCCTTAGAGCCTCTATGGGAGATAATCCAAACCCTTCATAAAGAGAAAGATGAATAAAAGCAAATGCATTTGTTAACAAAGAGTACTTCTGGTCATCTCCATAGAAACCTGTAAATATGACACTCTCCTTAATACCCTCTTCCTCTATTAACTCATTAAGTTCCTGTACTTCCTTAAGTTCTTGGTTTTGGAATTGACCTCCAGCAATTACTAAATATGGTGGTTTGTTATGTATCTTTTCAGGAAGTTTTCCTTTCTTACTTTCCAACAATTTTAAGAACTTAGCATACCCTTTTATAACGCCAGTGGAATTTTTACTCCTATTTATACCACCTCCCATATACAGTAAGTAACCTCTCTCTTTGTAATCTTTTGGTAATACATTATCAATATTTACCTCTTTTTTTTCTAAATCTACACCTAGATATGTAACCTCTACATCTTTCTCTGGATATTTAGGATAGTATTTAAGAAAATCATTTTTCGTTGTTTCAGAATTACACAGTATCTTTTTACACTTCATACACTTATTCAATGTCATCCAGTACTGAACTCTTCTAATTTGGTTATGTATCTTAGATTTTTGAGAATACATATTAAACATAGGTAGGTTCATATCATGTACAAAAAGAACTACTGGTAGTACATTAACAGGAAAGTTTCTCCAAAAGTATGGGCAGAAGTATATACTATCTTTCTGCTTAATCTCCCTTATCTTAGGTAATATTTTTGAGTAGTACCATATATCATTTTTAAAATCACTCACCTGATATTTCCCAATATTCTCTATCTTTACATTTTTGTGTTTGTATATTACATCACATAGGATAGTAGGTTTATCTGCAAAGAGTAAGATTGAGAAGTTTGTTTTAGGATACTGTTTTACTAATTCACATACTACATTTTTTGTGTACTGCCCTATCCCTGCATGTGCAAACTGATCCTGTGTTGTAG
>JAAZGF010000002.1 GCA_012511375.1 Candidatus Dojkabacteria bacterium
AGTAAAACTCTGTTTTCTGCTTCTTCCCATAACAATTGCTTTTTGTCTAGAGTATCTAAAAGCATTTTACTTCCAATATTACTTGTACAAATAATGATACAGTTAGTAAAATCAACAGTTTCTCCGTTTGTATCAGTTAATCTTCCTTCATCAAAAAGTTGTAAGAAAAGATCTAACATATTAGGATGTGCTTTCTCTATCTCGTCAAAAAGAACAACTGTATGAGGATTCCTCTTTACCCGATCAAGAAGAGTAATAGCAGTTTGTCCGAATTCTAAAGAGGAAGAACCTAAAAATCTTTGAATACTTTGTATTTCTTGATATTCGGACATGTCGACTCTAACTATTGTATCTTTCCCTCCAAAGTATTCCTCCCCTACTACCTTTGCTAGATGAGTTTTCCCAACACCAGTAGGACCAACAAAAAGAAATACTCCAATTGGTTTCTCAGGGTTCCTAATGTCTACTCTTGCCCTTCTTAATGCTTCAGCTATTGCTATTACTGCTTCTTCTTGTCCAATAACTTTGTTTTTGATGTTTTCCTCTAGCTTTAATAGTTTGTTACTTTCTTCCTGATCAATAGTTGTAACGTTAATGTTTTTCTGTAAAGAAATATATTTAGAAATATGCTCTGCTGTTAATATTTTAATATCATTTGACTGTGCCCATGCACAAGCAGCTTCTATTGTTTGTACTGCACTACTAGGCAATTTCCTCTCCCTTATATATCTTTGTGAAAATTCAACGGAGGCAAAAAGCGCTGGGAAAGTTATAAAGCAGTTAAAATTTTTCTCTAAAGAAGGAATCTTACTTTCTAGAATAACTAAAGTGTCTTTAGGAGAAACCTCTTTTACCTCTATATTGGTAAAGCTTTGTCTTAAAGATTCACTAGTATAGAAATATCTTTTGTAATCAGCATAATTAGTAGTTCCAACTATTGGGAACTTGCTGTTAATAATATATGGCATTAGCATGGCTGCAATAGAGTGACCAGACTCTTGTGCTTTGGTGGGAATTAATTCTTGAATATCGTCTACATAGAGAATAGTATTCCCTGCCTTTTCTAATTCAGAGAAAGTTTTCATAACAATCTCTTCAAGATTTTTCTGTTTCTTAGAGAAAGCTATTAACCCGTTTAGGTTGAGTTCAAGAATTCTTTTCTTTTCTAATTGTTCTGGAACGTTCCCAGAATTAATCCTTTGAGCTAAACCTAAAATTAAACTGGATTTTCCAACTCCAGGCTCTCCTACTAACAAAGCATTTCTGTTTGTTAATTTTCCTAAAGATGCAACCAATGCGTCTACTTCTTCATCATGACCAATTCCAAAAATATCCTTTGATACAGAAACATTCTCATTAAGATCTTCGCTAAAATGACTCAATACGAATGTGTATCCGTAAATCCAATTTCTCATAACTCCACCTTTTCGGTAGTAATTAATATTTGGGTCTAAATATTTAGTTCTCTGCCTTCTATTAATTAACTCATTATTGTAGATACAAACCTCTCTTAGCATCTCTATGGAGAGAGCATTCTGTCGTAAATATTTCTCTATTGCAGGAAATATTTTTGTTATAGCTAAGAAAAGATGTTGAGGTTGGATTTCATGACTTTCTGTTAACAGGGCTTCTTGTAGAGCATACGTTAAAATGCTACGTAAAGAATTTACAGGATAGTCTTTTACATTTTCCTCTGTAATACCAGCTCCCTTTATACTCTCTACAGTGATATCTACTCCAGTTCTACGTATAATCTGTCTAACATCATAATTGTTTTGAAGTAGATTATTGTAGAAATTTAATGTTTTAAAAGTATCCTCTTCTGTAAATAGGCAGAGTAATTCTAATGTTTCTTCCGTAAGAAAATTAATTGTTTCTAAGTGTGAATATCTTCCAAACTTAAACCCACTACTCTTTATCTCGTCTATTTCTTTCTGTTGGATAGGTAGAAGTTTAGGTAATTTAATGGGATGACTTTTGTTTTCATAAAAATCATGCCAAAGTAGAATTATACTAATAATTGAAATTCCAAAGAGAGAATTTACAAAACCCATATCTAAGATTTCTAAAATTCTAGGGAAGGAATCTAAGAAAGAAGCGTATTTTAGAAGTAGTAAAAATGAAATAAATAATCCAGGGATTAGTAATATGTTAGCGATTGTTCTTTTGATATCACTAAATTTCTTGTATCTAAGAAAGTTTTTCAATAGGGCCTTTATTTGAGATGTAGAGATGCTAAAAAAATGATCTCTAGTTAAAATGAAAACAGACTCCCCATCGTTTTCAAATATAGGGAAGCTTTTTTCAATAATACCAAACTTAGATTCATCTTTTTGATGGTATCCTATTATTGTTTTTTTGTTTGTTTCTAAATCAAGTGCCATTTTAAAAAAGAGATATTATGACAAAAAGTAAAGTCCCTATTGGTAAAATTAACCAAATGAAAAAGACTAAAATGTATGAAATTATACATACCAAATAGATAAGTATAGCGAGGGGCAAGTAAAGTATTTTCATCACTATTCCAAAGATATACCCTATTAAAGAGTAATCCCTGTGCCATGGAATGAAGAAATGTTTAATTAGTAAAGATATTGAAAATTGATCATCTAAAACTATACTTAAACGCAATAATCGTCTTAAGTGCCAAACAGGCATTTTAATATACCACCATCTTAAGAAATCTTGTATGGAAAAGAAAAATATGGTTGCAAAAGAATCAACCTTTATTTCATTTAACAGCTGTTGTCCTGAATTATCTATCAGTTTGTTTTCAGTTTTCATCTTGGGCAGATTTAATCTACTACTTAAGTTTATTTTAAAACGATTCTGTATGCAAGAGTCAGAGAGCATATGATAGAATGGGTGTCGATGAATATATATGAGAGAATTAAGTCAAAGAGAGGATATATAACGGCATTAGC
>JAAZGF010000023.1 GCA_012511375.1 Candidatus Dojkabacteria bacterium
CAGGATAGGCTAAAGGAAACCCATGAAGTAGAGGTTACTACTTTTAGGAGTGAATCAGGCTATATAGATGGTAGGTGGCCAACAAATGTTAAGTTCGTGGATGAAATAGATATGGATTTAGGTAGGAGAGATTTTACTTTCAATGCTATGGCTATGGATCTTTCCAAAATGGATATGGATGGATTAGAGGAAGAGAAAGAGGGAGATCTTTATGATCCTTTCAGTGGAATAGTGGATATTGAGAAAAAATTAGTTAGAGCAGTAGGTACACCTCTAGAGAGGTTTAAAGAAGATGGTTTGAGGGCTTTTAAAGCGTGTAGGGTAGCATCTCAATTAGACTTCCAAATAGAAGAGGAGACATTTAATGCTATAAAGGAATCTATTCCTGTAGCTTCTAAGGTTTCGATGGAAAGGATTAGAGATGAGTTCATGAAAATGCTTCTAGATTCACCAAAGCCATCTGTTGGTATAGAATTGATGCGTCAAGCAGGATTACTTAATATCTTCATCCCAGAGCTTTTGGAGGGAGTAGGGGTAGAGCAAAAGCTTTTTCACGCACATGATGTATATTGGCATACTCTTAAGACCTGTGATGCTGCTCATGATAGTGTTAAACTAGCTGCGTTACTTCATGATATAGCTAAGCCTAGGACAGATATGGGTAATGGTCATTTCTATGGGCATGATAAAATGGGAGCCGATTTGGCAGAGGAGATAATGAAAAGGATGAAATTTTCTCATTCTGAAATAGAGAGAGTGAAAATATTGATAATGAATCATATGTTTTACTATCCTCATGTGAAAGAAGATATGACAGAGGAGGAAAAAGAGAAGATAGAGGCTCATGGGTGGACGGATGCAGCAGTTAGAAGATTTATACAGAGAGTTGGAGAGGAGAATATTGATGATCTATTTAAATTAAGAATGGCAGATGCTCTCTCTAATCCTGCAACAGTTTTCAAGCCAGATGAAATAACCTTTCTACAAAAAAGAATATCTGAAGTAAGAGAGCAAGATATGGCACTAAAGGTTACAGATTTAGATATAACAGGAGAGGATTTAATGAATCTAGGAATAGAAAAGGGTCCTGAGTTAGGAACGATATTAAATGAGTTGTTAGATATGGTTGTTGAAGATCCTCTTCTTAATAGTAAGGAGAAACTACTAGAAGAGGCAAAAAGAATAGCAAATATTTAATTCTACTTGTCATTAGTGCTCTCTATCTATTATCATATACTAATTACTTAAATAACTGCCTGTATGCAAATACAATTCCTCGGAGCGGCAAAAGAAGTTACGGGAGCCTGTTTCTACATAGAGACAGATTGTATGAAGGCTCTTGTAGATTGTGGAGCCTTTCAAGGACCAGATGATATTGAATTTAAAAATTATGAACCTTTTCCTTTCAATCCTGCAGAGATAGATATAATCTTTTTAACTCATGCCCACTATGATCATACTGGAAGAATCCCACTAATGGTAAAGCAGGGCTTTAAAGGAAGAATAATATCAACTCAACCAACAAGAGATTTAGCTAAGATAATACTTTTAGACTCTGCTAATTTACAAAAAGAGGAGTATGAGAGGTGGATAGCTAGACCTAAGAATCAAGAGGGTAGTAAAGAGGAAAGATTTGCAAAGCCTCTTTTTACAGAACAAGATGTAGAAGAGTGTATGAAATATTTTGAGGTACACCCATACGGTAATTCTGTAAATATTACAAAAACATGTGAATTTAGAATGAGAGATGCAGGTCATATTTTAGGCTCTGCTATATTTGAGCTTTGGTTAGAAAATGACGCAAAGAGGTTAAGGAAATTAGTTTTCTCTGGAGACTTAGGACAACCAGGAGCAAGGATTGTTAATGATCCAGATTTGATAAGAGATGCAGACTATGTGATATGCGAATCTACATATGGAGATAGGTTACACAGAGACAGAAATGAAACTGTATTAGAACTCCTAGCAGCTCTTAAAAGTGCTCAAGAAAGCAAAGGTAATATTTTAATTCCATCTTTTGCTATAGAGAGGACACAGGAGCTACTGTATGAAATAAATCTTTTTGTAGAGAACAAACTTCTTACTGGACTTCCAGTGTATTTAGATAGTCCGATGGCTTCTAAAGCTACTGAGGTTTTTCGACAGTATCCTAACTTCTATGATGAAGATGCGAAAAGATTACTTAAGAAAGGTGATGACCCTTTCGATTTCCCTGGATTACAGAAGATAGATTCGGTAGAAGAATCAAAAAGACTTGCGGGCAAAAAAGGAGTCGCTATTATAGCTGGAAGTGGAATGTGTACTGGGGGCAGAATACTTCATCATTTAAAGAACAATGTAGAGGATCCCACGACCCATATTGTTATTGTTGGTTATCAAGTAAGAGGGACTTTAGGGAGAAAGATAGTTGATAGAGAGCCCGTACTGAATATCATGGGGCAGGAGTACAAGAATAATGCAAAACTATATACCCTTGGTGCTTTCTCAGGACATGGAGATCAAAGAGATTTAAGGTATTGGTTAAGAAGTTTTGGTCATACTCCTAGAAAAATATTCTTAGTTCATGGAGATGGGGATGTGATTAATGCCTTTAGGAGTAATCTAAGAGAACACTTTAGAACAGAAATAGTTGCCCCTAACCAAGGGGAGAGTTTTAATTTAGATTAAAAAATATGGTCGGGAAATATAGTGAGATTAAAAAAATATATGATGATATAAAAAAGTTGAACATCCAGGGAGCCACCAATGTTGCTATTGCTACCCTTGAAGGGATGAAGGTGTATGAACAGATTAGTAAGGAAACAGATAAAGAAGTGTTTTACAAAGAGTTGATAGAGGTAGGAACTGAGCTTTCTTTGGCAAGAGAGAATGAGCCTATGGCGAGAAATGGTGTAACATATGTAAAATATTCTTTCGGACAAAGATTTTCTGAGTTACCAACGATAGAGGTTATGAAACAGATAGTACCTTCTCTTTGTGATGAATATGTTGACCTAATTGATGATTTTACAGAAGAAGGAAGCAAAGATGACTTTCTAAAAAAGGTAAGTTACTTTTTTGGGAACTATAAAAAAATATTTACTCATTGTCATTCTTCAGCAGCAGTAGCTCTTATTAAATCTATGAGCAAGTCAGACCCGAAATTTGAAGCGGTATGTACAGAAACAAGACCTCTTTATCAGGGAAGAAAAACAGCTAGGAAATTATTAGAAGCAGGGGTAAAAACAACATTGATAGCAGATAGTGCAGGAGAGTCATTCATAATAGGAAGAGGTTCTATAAAAACAGAGATTGTATTTATAGGATGCGATAAGATTACTTCAGGAGGACATGCGGTGAACAAGATTGGGAGCTGGGGGTTTGCTATGGCTGCTCATTATGTAGATAAACCTTTGTATGTAGTCACTCCAATCCTCAAAATAGATGCAGACTCATATGTATATGACTTAAAAATAGAAGTTAGAGAGTCCTCAGAACTTTGGGAAGATGCTCCAAAAGGTTTGAGTATGTATAATCCTGCGTTTGAAATAGTGGATAGTAAATTAATAACAGGATATGTGACAGAATTAGGTATTATTAAACCAAATGATATTGAAAAGGTAGCATTGCAAGCCTATCCTTGGTTATTACAGAAATAAATTTAAAATACAAAATTATGGCGTTCTACTTAAGAAGTAAAAATCTAGATTTAGGAGAAGATACTGATTTAAATATAGTGTTGAACAGGAGAGATGCAGCAAGGTTAGGGGTAAGAGAGGGAGAGATAGCTCTTGTAGGGATTGGAGAGGTTGAATTGTATGTTAATGTGATGGAGACAGACACTGAAATAGCAGAGGGAGAAATTGGGCTTTTTGAAGAAATTTGGAAAGAGTATAAAGTGTCTGATGGATACTCCATTTTTATAGATATCCCAAGACCAAGTGAATCTTTAGACATTATTAGCAAGAAGCTTTTGGGACACGATTTAAGTGAGAAAGATCTTGAAACTATTATGAAAGATATAGGGGAGGGGAAATTAAGAGAAGTGGAGATAGCCTTCTTTATATCAACATTCTTTAATCCAGGGTTTAATGATAATGAAATATATTGGATGGCAAAAGGAATGGCAAATTCAGGAGAAAAGTTGTCTTTTAAGGGAGTAAGAGAGAATGGTAATATTGTTGCAGACAAGCACTCAATTGGAGGTGTAGCAGGTAAAGCAATAACTCCAACACTAGTTCCCATATTGGTTGCTGGTGGTTTAATAGTGCCTAATACTTCTACAAGAGCTATAACTTCTCCAGCTGGGACTTCAGATATATTAGAGGTTGTAATGCCTGTGACTTTAACAAAAGAGAAAGTTATGGAGGTAGTCCAACAAACAGGAGGCTGTATGTTCTGGGGTGGTTCTTTGGATCTTTCTCCTGCTGATGATGTAATTATCAATGTAGAAAGGTCATTAAAGATTCAGGAGTTTCAGAAAGTGTTGGTTAGTATTGTGGCTAAAAAAGTATGTTTGGGTATAACTCACATATTAATAGATCTTCCATATGGAAAGGGTTCTAAAGTAGAAAGAATAGATGATATCGATATGTTAGAGAGAGAATTTAAGAAACTATTCAAAAAATTTAACATACATTGTGAAACGATGAAAAGACCTGTACGTAGTCTTGATGCAAGAAGTGTAGGTCCCAACCTTGAGATTAATGAAGCATTAAGAATATTAGAAAGAGAGGAGGATAGATGTAAGGAGGTAGAGAAGATAGTGATTGAGATGGCGACAAGGCTATTTGAAAGTACTCAAATAGTAAAGAGAGGGGAGGGTAAAAAACTTGCACGTGAGATATTAGATTCAGGAAAAGCACTAGACAAATTTTGGGAAATAGCTTTTGCTCAGGGTGCAACCAGAAGAGTCAAATCTTCTGATATTAAACCTGCAAATTTACAGTATGATCTTCTTTCTGATAGGGATGGTATTGTGAAAAATATAGATAATATTGAATTAATAATTGTAGCAAAAGCTTTGGGTAATCCTAAAATAAAAGAAGCAGGTATATATATACATAAAACTACAGATGAGGAAGTCAAAAAAGGCGAAAAGTTACTAACAATCTATGCAACTACCGAATCGAGGCTAGAAAGTGGTAGAGGGTTATTAGATATAGATAAGATATATACTTTTAAATAGATTTTTTTCTCTTTTTTCTGCCTGCGAACTTTCTGTATATATACAAGACAAGGGATATTAACCCAATTAATAGAGAAAGAACAATTAAGATAGGAAGTGTAACCACGATAGTTTTACCAAGGGTTGTTGTTTTAAGTATAGTATTAGCAAGTACTGAAATTTGAGAGAAAGAATCTTCAGGAAGTTCTTCTTTTTCTGTTAGATCAATATGTGTTCTCAAGTTGGCTAGGTCAACATCTTCGTTTACACCGTAAACTTTTACAACAAACCCTTCCGTAGAGAGTTCATGTATATTGTTTGTAGAATATATTTTTATATTAGATAAAGAGTCTTCATTAAATACTTCCCATAAAACCCTATCTACCATTTTTCCAATCTTCATGTTTTTACTTTCAAATGTAGGATCTACAGATAACCAACCGTATTCCGGAACCCATATTTGTACCCATTGATGTCTAACTTGATCCTTGTTGCTTGTAATACTTGTTAAGTTTGCATATCCAATAGCTGCCCTAGATGGAATTCCTTGTGCTCTAAGTAAGGCTATCATTAAATCGGAGTATTCCATACATACTGAAGGTCCTCCAGAGAGAGCTTCTAAAGCACCTATACGCTCATTCTCAGAAGTTGCTTTTGCGCTATCATACTCCAACACTTCATTAACAAAAGCATAATCAGCTTTGATAATATCTAAAAAGGTTTCCTTATCTTTCATTAAGGTTTCTGCTTCTTTCTTGATGGTATCGTTACTACTTTGCCAATACTTTGTTGAAAGTAGATATCTACTTAAAGATTTTGTTTCTTTAATATTCTTTAAGTAGCTGTTAAAAGGGATCTCAAGAAAATCCTGATTTTCTTCCCATTCATCCTGTTCAACAGTAATATATCCTTTAATCTTAATCTTGTCTCGTTTGTTTGCTGCTACTTCAAAGAGGGCAAGAATATTTCCCTCCGAATCTTTATGCAAGCTCTTTGGGGAAGGGGATATGCTTTCAAAAAAGACTTTTTGATTAGTTTCAGAGAACTCTCTAGGTAAAGAGATCTCATATATATTAGTAGAGAGTACTCCTAGAAATTTCGAGTATTTCTCTGGGATAAGATTATCTGTCTTAGGTGTTTGGTACTCTAATTCAAATCTGTAAAGGACAGAAGTTCCAAATTCTAAGTAGGGCGAATTACCAATCCTATCTGTTTGAGAAAAGGTATAGAGTGTTTTCCCCTCCTCCTCAGTCTTAGAAAAAGAGGGATAGGCCTTGGATAAGGGTTGAATATCCTCATCTACGATTATGCTTAGCAAGTAGTTAAATTTCGTTAATGTTCCATTTTGTTCATCTTTTTGTTCAAAGATGGTATCTCTAGGTAGTGATGTTCCAATTATGTTAACGAACTTTCCAACTACAGTGATAAAGTCGTGGGAATTGTACGAAAGAGTCATTTTGTAAGGGACTGAAGAAGTTGTAGCTCTCTCATTTGGAATAGTTATATATATACCATCTCCAGGATCATTCTCTTTTAATGAATAATCTAGATTACTTCCTTTGTCATCTTTTACTGTAATACTTTGAATCTTGTATTGACGTTCTTGTGCTATATGTTCGTGCGAAGCAGTAGATATATCAGGTATATGGAATATCTTTTCTCCCGCAGCAGGGAAGTAAAAGTTACTGTTTTTAACACTCCTAGTATATTTAGTTGTAACAGTTACATGGTCATTTCCAGTTGCATATGATATTTCTGTTTGGGTTTCTACGAGAAAATCCTCCTCAGAAGCAAAGACTTTATTTGTAAACAAAAAAGAAAGAAGTATCAGAAGGGAAGAAGAGAGAATTGTTGTTAATTTCTTCATTTATTTGGCAGTTAAGTAATGTTAACTATATAGTATATATCATATTTGTTCTCATTATTATATAATCCCTCTATGTCAATAAAACAATCGCATTCATATTCATTAGGAATAGTAGGTTTACCCAATGTTGGGAAGTCAACGATATTTAATGCTTTAGCAAAGATGTCTGTTGCGGCAGAGAATTTTCCGTTTTGTACAATAGATAAGAACGTAGGGGTAGTTGAGATTCCTGATGAGAGATTAGAAAAATTATCAAAACATCTAAATGCAGAAAAAACTGTTCCTTCTGCTATGAAATTTGTAGATATTGCGGGGTTAGTTAAGGGAGCTTCTAAAGGAGAAGGATTAGGGAATCAATTTCTTTCGCATATTAGAGAGGTTGATGTCATTATGTATGTATTAAGAGCTTTTAGAAGTGAGAATATAGTGCATGTGTATGAGAGGATTGATCCAGTAGAAGATTTTGAGATAGTACAATCAGAATTGATATTAAAAGATATTGAGAGTATAGAGAAAAGATTAGGTACGGTTGAGAAGTTAAAGAAAATAGGGGACAAGGAGGGGACAAAAGAGTATGAGGTTTTAGCAAAAGTAACGAAGAGTCTCAACCAAGGTATTCCAGTTGTCGATATGGGTTTAAGCAAAGAGGAGGAGCTATATATCTCTAATCTTTTCCTACTTACGAGTAAGAAAAGAATGTTTATTCTTAATTACAAGGAGGGTATTGCTAGAGAGGAGGTAGAGGAATGGAAAAGGGAGATAGAAAAGAAGAGTAAAGATATTGTATTAATAGTGGATGTGAAATTTGTTGGAGAGATGGCAAAGATGTCAGAGGAAGAGATAGAGGAGTATAGTAGTATGTTAGAGATAAAGCCAGAATTAGTAAGTAGTATCATTAATGCTGCATTTAGTACATTAGATTTAATAACTTTCTATACAGGTTCTCAGAAGGAGTGCAATGCTTGGTGCATACAAAAGGGAGCAACAGTCAAGGAGGCTGCTGGTGTCATTCATACAGATTTAGAGGAAGGGTTTGTAACTGCAGATATAGTTAATGTTGAGAGGATGATAGATGCAGGAGGGTGGGTAGAGACTAAGGAGGAGGGGATAGTGAAGAATGTAGGCAAAGAGCATATTATTGAGGATGGTGACTATATGATTGTATTGGCAAATAGGTAGAAAGGGTTCCTGAGAGTGTAGTCTTCTTAGTTTATTCTTCCTTTGTTTCTTTTTCTTTCTCAAAATGATAATATATGTACACAGGTATGGTAATATGCAAGAGGATTGTTGTACAAAGTATAATTTTCTGTTAAAATCCTTCTGTTTAATAATAATTTTAACTAATTGATAAATGCTTGTTAAAAAAGAAAAGAAATTGAAAGATTACGAAATGATGGTTGCCCTTAAACCATTACTACCAGATGATTTAAGAAAGGAACTTCATAAAGAATTTGTAGATATGGTGGAGAAAGATAAGGGAGAGATATTGGATGTAGATGTATGGGGAAAGAGATATTTAGCATATGAAATAGATGGACATAATGAAGGATATTATATGATATATGATTTTAAAGCTATTCCAGAAAATGTTGCAGAGATGAGAAGGCAGTTGGAATTAAAGCAAGAAATACTTCGTTTTATGATAATAGAGATAGAGGATGTTAGTACAATAGGTAAAAGCATTAAAAAGAAAGAATTAAATATTTAATAGAAATTTAATAATAAGCTTGTAAAGTTAAAGGTAAGTTAAATTATTATATATATAAAAATGGCAGCAAGATCTTTAAATAAGGTTCTCCTAATAGGGAACTTAACAAGGGATCCGGAGATGAGATATACAAGCTCTGGAACACCTGTAGTTACATTTGGAATGGCTACAAATAAGTCTTGGAAGGATTCTGAAGGTGATACTAAGGAACTAGCAGAATTCCATAATTTGGTTGCATGGAATAAAATTGCTGAGATATGTCAGCAATTACTTGCGAAAGGAATGAAGGTGTATATAGAGGGCTCTTTGAATACTAGATCATGGGAAGGAGAGGATGGTGTTACAAGGTACAAGACTGAGATAAGAGTAGATAACATGATTCTACTTGATAGCAAAGGAAAAGATGGAGTAGGGCTTGATGATGCAGAGGAGCCTAAGGAACAAGAAGCAGAGGAACCTAAGGAAGAAGAAGAGGAAGAACCAAAAGAAGACTCTCAAGGGGAAGATCCTTTAGATGATGATCTTCCATTTTAATTTCAGAGCAGTTTAAAAGATGTCAGATACAAAGAAAGATATAGAAGAGAAAACTCAAGGCCCTAGTTTAGGGGATGTTTTTGATGATTCTAGCATAGTAGAAGATGAGGATTCATCAGGGGGAGCAATGTCTAAGAAAAAATTCAGGAAAAGAAGAAAACCTCTACAGAATCTTAAATGTAGTTTCTGTGAAGCTGGAATTAAGAATATTTCTTACAAAGATGTTTATCAATTAAAGAAATATACATCAGTAAGAGGTAAGATAATCTCTACAGAAAAATCCGGAATATGTCATAAACATCAAAGGAATCTTAAAAGAGCAATAAAAAGAGCTAGGTATATGGCTCTTCTGCCATATGCTCTTAAGGATTAAGGTGAGATTAAACTTTGTATTAGGAAGGGGATAGTAAAATATCCCCTTTTTGTTGAAAAGAAACTCTCTTTTAAGTAATATATTAAAGTAATGAAAAATCTGTCCTTGTTAGAAAAAAATGCATACCTAAGCATAATTATCAAAGATAATGGGATTTGGGCACACTTAGCATATACTGATTTTAATGCTGGAAGAGAGTATATTCTTTCTGATTTTACAGATTTGACTCCTTTAAGGTACAGGTTAGATGATGACGTTTTTAACAGAAAATTTTGGCAAGAGTATTTTTTAAATTTGGAAGGAGTGTTTGATTGGCGATTATTAAACAAAAGCAAGGATTCTCCTTTCATATCAATAGATTTCAAAAGGGAAGGGGAAGGAGTCTCAGGAATAAGGATGCAGATAGATGATAATCAAAGGTTCTTTGATAAGATTTTTGCATCTATCAGAGAGTTTTCTAAAGATATAGCTCTTCGGGTAATAGATGATCTCTACGTTCAAAAAGTTTTAGAGGGTGTTCTTCAAAGGACGGAATACGATGATTTGTTGTATGTGGATATGGATCTCTTAGATTTTTCAGTATTTAGGGCAAGGAAAGTATATGACAGAAAAAACAATGGAGAGAGTGTAGTTTTTTCGAAAGCTAAAATAAACTGGAAAGATGAGCTTTCAGTTATAGATTCTATAATGGATTCTAGATTTAAGGCTTTTCTAGCAACAGAATTAAGCACAAAAGAGATACTTAACTATTGGAGTAATTTTGTGTCAAACAGAGTTCTTTTTTCAGAAGATCCCAATATTATAGATATTTTAAGGTCATACAGTACAATTCAAGGTCATTCGATACATAGAGATAATGCAGAGAAAATTGATAATTTTGGTCTTTCAAAAGGAGAGTCTGCTTTAATAGTATCAGGATATATTCCAAGAATATTACAAGAATCTAAGACCTTACTTTGCTTAATAGATGGGCTTGAGTTAAATGGAAACTTTGATTGCTATTGGGATCTTGATATGAAGATTCTTTGTTACGGTAGAAGCTTTTCTGAGGGAACCAATGCAGTAGATATCATATTAACAAGAAAGGAACTTCTTTCTCTTGCCTCTAAGGTATTAATACCCTATACAAATGTAGATAAGAAGAACAAAGTAGTATTTTCGGGTACGCTTGAATCTTTGAGTGGTGGTAAAAGTGAGTTTTTTGCTCTTTCATCTGAGTTTGCTCACTTACAGTTTCCTCAACATACAGAAAAATTAGTAGTAGAAGGGGAGTTTAAAAATGGGACGTATTTACAACCAAGTAACCAAAAAAGTATAGGTTTTGTTTCTAAACCAGAGACTAAAAAATATGATTCATTACTGATAGACGCAAGAGTTAGGCCTATTATTTATGGTCCTGATAGTTATGCTAACAAATTAAAATTACAGAAATGGATTAAATGATAGTAAGGCACAAGATTTTTGAAAAATATGATAATTACAAATTTAACATCCCGTACAAATCTGGGGATATGCCTCTGTTGGATAGGGGAGAAAGGATAAAGGAAGGTACTGAGATAATAAAAAAAAGAGGAAGTAGTATTAAATTTTCTTTCTATCTTCCAGAACAGATAGGTGTCTCTGTTGCAGAAATAGGGAAGAGTCTTAAGTGTATAGATGGAGAGTTTGTTAATGAAGGGGATGTTCTAGCAGAAAAGGTCGTAATGAAGGGTTTAAATGTTAGGAAGTTAATATCTCCTGCAGAAGGAGTGGTAGATCTTTCTAGGATAGAGAAGGGGTACTTGGGACTGTTAGGAGAGGAAAGTGAAGTAATAGTAAAAAGTACATTTCAAGGGTTGGTAGAGAGTATAACTCCCGTTGATGGGATAAGTATAACATCAGATGCATTTGCTTTAGATGTGCTAGCAATAGCCGATTCTTTTCTTGAAGAGAGCAGAGGGGGAAAGAAAATAGTTGGAGAGTTTCTAGTGTTAGGGGATGGAAAGGATCTTCTTTTGGATGTACAAGATTTAGAGTGTGAAGATAAGGTAGTTTTTGTAGGGAAATATTTACACCCAGAGCTAATGCACAATCTTTTTGAAAGAGGTGCATCATTTATCTTAACCTATTCAATGGAATATGAAGATTTTAGAAAACAAGGACTTCCTGTTGGAGTTATTGGAGGTTTTGGAGAGATATATTCAGGGAGAAGTATGTTAGAGTTGATTGCTTCTATGAACGGGAAATTTGTAGTAGTAGATTACTTAGAGAGTCAGATTTTCTTTGTAACTAGTAGTACAACATACCAGAGTAAGGAAGATCTTTTTGTTAAATCTGCTGTCGGTAGTCGGGTAATATCAAGGTCATTGTCTAATTATGGTATGTTAGGGGAGATAGTTTCTGTAGAAGAATACAATCTTTTTGTAACTGTAGAATGGGAGACAGGTCATAGGTCAATGTTAAATATCGGTAGTCTAGAATTTGTTTCCTTTTAGAGTATAATATTTTAATTCAGTATAGAAGAATTATGCAAGAAGTGGGCAAACAAAAGAAATTTAGCAGGATATTAGGTTTAGGAATACTTTTAGTCCTTATATTTGCATTAGGTATAGTTTTAGGAAGGACAGTGGGAGAAGATGTTAAATTCTCAGGCTTTGGAGTATCTGAAGAGTTAGATATGACACTCTTTTGGAAGGTTTTGGATATAACGAAGGGAGTATATGTGGATGGAGAGGAAATAGAGAGCCAAGAGCTTGTCTACGGAGCCATAAAAGGGATGATAAATTCTATTGAAGATCCAGCTACGGTATTTTTAACACCAGAAGAGACTAAGGAGTTTAAACAAGCAAGTGAAGGTAAGTATTTTGAAGGAATAGGGGCAGAATTGGGCTATAATAATAGTCAAATAATTATTGTTACTCCTTTGGAAGGCTCTCCTGCAAAAGAAGCAGGGATTAGGCCAGGGGACTATATTTTGAAGATAGATGATTATGAATTAACAATAAATGATACTGTGTATGATGCTGTTGCAAAAATCAGAGGAGAGGCAGGTACGGAAGTTACATTAACAATTCTCCATCCAGGAGAGATGCTGCCTGTGGAGATAACCATTGTTAGAAAAGAGATTACCGTTCCTAGCATGACTCTGGAATATATGGGGGAAAATAGTGAAATAGCATATCTAAATGTAGGCAGATTTACAGAAGCTACTTATCAGGGTTGGGTAAAGAAATGGAAAGCAGAAGCGGAAAAGATTAAGGCATCTGGAGTAGATAAGATGATATTAGATTTGAGAGGTAATCCAGGAGGTTTTTTTGATGCTGCTGTATATGCTGCAGATGATTTTCTTGGTGAGGGTTTTGTAATTTCTAAACAGAGTGATGCAAAGGGTAGGGTAACAGATTTCAATTCTACAAAAGGAGGATTGCTAGAAGATATTGAAGTTATAGTCTTGGTGAATTCAGGAAGTGCCTCTGCATCTGAAATCCTTGCGGGAGCGTTACAGCACTCGGGTAGGGCACAAGTTCTAGGAGAGACAACTTTTGGGAAAGGTACAGCACAGAAGACTTTTGATCTAACTGATGGGTCTTCCTTGCATGTAACGATTTTAAAGTGGTTACTTCCAGATGGAACTCAGATAGAGAAAGAAAATTCTGTAGTTCCAGATATAGAAGTAGTGTTAACAAATCAAGATTTTTTGGAGGGTACAGACCCTCAGCTTGAGAAAGCTATTGAGATTTTATCTAAATAATTTTTTATAGACTTTAATATGGAAGAGAAAAAAGCA
>JAAZGF010000024.1 GCA_012511375.1 Candidatus Dojkabacteria bacterium
TATATATAATAAACAGAAGATGAAAGGCTATCCTGAAGAGGAGGATCCTGAGGAATCAGAGCTATTTTTTCCTCTTCTAGAAGATGGGGAAGATGAGGAAGGGAATTGTTTTGTTATAAATAAGGCTGGAGGAGAAGTCTTTTTTAAAAGAGATGAAGCAGGAAGTTTTGTTAGATACAAGAAAGAAAATAGAGGAAGTTATAGGCATGAGGCATTAATAGATTTGGAGGATTATGCATTTGAGTATACTGGTCTAGGAAATAGTACTAATTATGTAAATATTAATAATCAGTTTTTTAGGATAATCTGTTTAGGAGGATCTATAGAAGGAGAGAAACCCTTTATAATAGCTAGAGTTATAGTAGGTCAAAGATACTTTGATGAAGAGCTTTTTGAGGATGAAAAGCTATATGGTAATTTTGTAAGAGATTATGAATATCTTACAGTAGTAAAACTATGAAAAACTTAAATAAAAAGAAATATGAAGGATTTAGTTTAATCGAAATGCTTTTAACAATTGCTATTATTAGTTTTGTAATGACCATATCTGCAGCAGTTTTAAGCACATTGATTAGGGTATCAACTTCATCTAGTAATAAAATTAGGGCAAGGAATGAGTCAGAATTTGTATTAGAACTTGTAAGAAGGACAGTTAGAAACTCAAATCCAAAAGATATAAGAATATTTAATAATAAATCAGGAGAATCATCAGATAGGCCTAGGATATATGATCCTGAGAGCAACAAGATAATTCCGAATACGACAGAAGAAGAAATTGCTTCATTATATGCAGAGCCACTAGAAGAAGGAGAGATAGGAAATGAGATACACTTTAAACCGTATGGATACAAAGACTGGATTTGTTTGGGTTTCTTTAAATCAAAAAGTAAGATTGATAGTGAGAATCCAATAGAGAAAGATCAAGGTTATATTATTATGACTTCTAATTCAGATTTGATATCTAAACATCAAGAGTGCTTTGCAGATCCTCCTTATTTAATAGTATTAAACTCTCCATATATAAGTGCTAGAGGATTTAATATCTTCTATACTGTTTCGGGAGATATGTCATATTTAATTAGTTTTGATGTTATTTTAGAACCTTTAGATTGGTATTTAGGAGGAAACCCTAACTTTATTAGGCAAGTCATTAGGCAGGGAGTAGTCTCTACTGAAGGATTAATATGGTAATTTGTTTAAAAGAAATAATTACAAGATATGTCAGTAAAATCAAATGTTGTCTTAATAGTAGAAGATGAATTTAATCTAAGAGAGTCATACAAAAGGACTTTGGAAAATGAAGGGTATATATGTATGACTGCTTCAGATGGTTACCAATGTTTAGACCTTCTTTGTAAGAATTTAGGAACTGTTGATTTAGTTCTACTAGATTTGATTATGCCAGGAATTGATGGCTTAGAAGTTTTAAAAACTGTAAAGGAAAACCCAGAGAAATATGGCACAATCCCTATTATTGTTTTAACAAGCATCGTTAGTGGGACTATAGTAAAAGAAGCATTTTTGAATGGTGCTGTATCATATTTAGTAAAGCCTGATATGGATGAGAAATCCTTAGTGAAAGAAGTAAACAAAAATTTAAGCTAAAATAATGAAGAAGATATTTAAAAGAGCTTGCTTTTCTGCTATATTATATAAGAACTTTAATTTAAAACTGCTCAAGAAATGTCAAATCTACCTGATCATGTAGGAATAGATTTTGGAACACACTCAGTGAAAGCTGTTGAGCTTGCTAAAATATCTTCAAGTAGACCAGAATTAGTAAACTTGGGTTCTCAAGTTACGCCAAAAGGAGTTATAAATAGTGAGGATAAAGCAGATAAGAAGAAATTAGCAGATGCCCTAAAGAAGCTATTTAGCTCTTCTGGAATAAAAAATCAGAAGATTGTATTAGCACTTCCTGAATTCTCAGTATTTACACGATTTTTAGAGTTTCCAGGAGTAAAAAAAGAAGAGTTAAAAGATGCTGTATACTTTGAAGCAAAACAGTATATACCAATGCCTTTAAATGAAGTGCAACTTAGCTATGTCCCTATTGGATTTAATGAAGAGAAAAATGCACCAAAAGTTCTTGTTGTGGCAGCTCCAAGGAAGATTATTGATATATATATTAATATAGCAATGATGGCAGGTTTAGAATTAATTGCTATAGAAACAGAATCTACAGCTATGGGTAGAGCAATGTATAGATCTACTGGGAAAAAAGATTTGGTCATATTAGATTTTGGTGCAAATACAACAGATATGAGTATTTTAACAGAAGGATATTTAGTTTTTTCACAAAGTATTGCAATAGGATCTGATTCTTTAACTCAAGCTGTTATTAATAAGTTTAATTTTAACTTTCAAAGGGCTGAGGAATTTAAAAGGAATTATGGAGTTACAGAAAATATTTTAGAAGGAAAGATTTACGAAGTACTTTCCCCTATTCTAGAATCGATAATGGTTGAGGTAAGAAGAGGTATAGAGTTTTATAAAAGTAAAACAATGTCTTCAGCTCCAAAGGATTTTCTTTTGAATGGAGATGGAGCTTTGTTACCAGGTTTATCAGAGTATGTTTCAAAGAGTTTGTTAGTCAATGCTACTTTAGCTCAACCTTGGAATAATATTGTTGTTAACAATAAGTTTAAGGATATAATTGCCAAGAGTGGAGCCTCATATTCAGTCTCTATTGGTTTAGCATTAAAAGATGAGTAACCCAAAAGAAATTAAAACAAAAGAAATTAATAAAAAGGGCAGGAAAAAAGAAGAGGAAGTATCTTCGAAAGAGAATAAGTTTGACCAAAGCACGATTCTAGAGGAGAAAAGCATTAACTTAATTCCTGTAATGAGTAGAGAGGAAGTTAAAGAGGAGAAAAGGAAGACAAGGATGAATAAGGCTTCCCTTGTTAGTTTATTAATTCTTTTTGGAATATCTATCGTTATAGTGGGATTTAGTATTATTTCTCGTATACAGCTTAATTATCAAAAAGAAAAACTATTCAAGCATGAGGAGGAATTGACAGCTTTTAATCAAATAATTATTGAGAACAATCAAATTTTAGAAAGAGTAGCCCTCTATAATGATGTCCAAAAAGATAGATATCCAATTACAAAGGTTATTAATCATATAGAAAACATATTGTCAAAGAGTGCAGGTTCTTCTCTTTCTCAGTTTGCATTTTCTAGTAGTACTGGGATAAATTTTAGAGGAGAGACAAGGGATTTAGCGGAATTGGCTAAATTATGGTATCTCTTGGCTAATGATCCTAAATTAAAAGAAGTCAACTTGAAATCTTTTTCTAAAAGTACGTCTTCAGTATCTTTTACATTTGAGGCGGCAATCCTGTTAGATGAATTTATTGTAGAAGTTTAAAGATATGAGTACAGAAAAAATTGAGACAAAACCAAATAAGAAAGAGAGAGAATTAGAAGAAATAAGCGAGAAGATAAAACAATCTCGATTAAAAATAGAAGATATAATTATTCCTTTATCTGTTACTTTAGCCTTGATATTATTAACCTTTCTTCTTTTTATTCCAATGATTAAATCAACAATTGAGGCTAGAACGGAGATTGTTGAGATAAAAGAGAGAGAAGAACAATTGAAAGAATTAGAGGCAAAGTTGAAAAGATTAGATGAAGATGTACTACAGAGTGATTTATCAAACGCAAAAGAAGTAATTCCTAGAAATTTGAGAGTGTCAACTTTTGTCTACTATATAGATGTTTTAGCAGGAGAGAAAAGACTAGTGTCGAGATCACTGTCAGCTACTGATACTGAAGTTACAATACGTCAAGAAGGAAAAAACAGAGATGATGACAGAACGTATTTGGGGGTTAGCTCTCCTTTGACCTATTCTGGTTCTCTTGAGAATATACTGTCTTTCCTTGATGCTCTTGATACAGCTTCTCCCTACATCATATCTATACACAATGTTTCTTTAAGAGGTTCTGAGGAGAGTTGGAGAGTTACTATGAGTGTGAGAGGTTACTATGTTCCGGAGCATGAGAGTAAAGTAGATTTGTATGATTCTTTTAAGGAATATACAGAAAAGAAAGAAGTATTAGAAATATTTAGAGAGAAAAAGGAAAGATTAAGAAAATAATAGGTTAGAGCTCTTCATCTACTAACATATCTTCGCTCTCTTCTTCGATTTCGCTCTCATGGGTATCATGGCTTTTTTCAGGTCTATCATCTTTAATCAATACCTTAACTCTCTTATCGTTTCTTATAGCATTAATAGTGATTAAATCTCTAATAGCATTTATTGTTCTACCCCTTCTTCCTATGACAACACCCTTATCGCTTTCTCCTACATCTATTGTTAAAATTCTAAGACCAGGGAAATCTACACTCTCCCTCTCTTCTATATGAACATCATCAGGATTATTTACAATAGACTTAACGATATGCTCTAATAACTCTTTCATCTGCTTTTATTAAAATATATTATTAAAATATTATACTACTCTTCTTTATCTTTTGTCTTCTTTTCAGTTTTTGGTTTAACAGAGCCTCTTTTTATTTCCTTTAAAAGCCCCTCTTTAACAAAGTATTGAGCAACAGTATCTGAAGGTTGTGCCCCTTTGGAAAGCCAATATATTGCTCTTTCCTTTTCTATATTAAATACGGTTGGATTTAATCTAGGATTATAGTAACCTATCTCTTCAATGGTCTTTCCATCTCTAGGTTTACTAGATTCTATAACAACAACTCTGTAATGAGGTTGTCCTCTTCTTCCTGTTCTTTTTAGTCTTATTTTTAACATGACGTTGAATTCTATCAAATCAAATACTTTTATTCAAGAAAAGTTCTCCTTTTTCTATTTTTTCAATAGCTTTTGCAGCAGCCTCCTCTTCTGCTTTCTGTTTGCTGGGGCCATGTCCTTTGCAAGAAAACTTTTCTCCTATCTTTAATACAACTGTAAACAGTTTTTCGTGATCAGGGCCTTTCTCCTCTTCTATCTCATAGGTAGGGGTAACTCTGTATTTTGCTTGTATTAATTCTTGAACTTTTGTTTTAGGGTCTATAAAAAGTTGGTTTTCTACAATGAGGTCTAATTGTTTTAATATAGTTCTTTCTACAAAATCTTTACATTCTTCAAAACCTTTATCTATGTATATTGCACCTAAAATAGCTTCATAGGCATTTGCTAAAAGGTAATCCTTATCTCTTCCTCCAGAGTCTTCTTCTCCTTTAGACATAAGTAAGAAATCTCCAATGTTGAGTTTTCTTGATTGTTCAGCTAAGCTCTCGGTCTTCACTAAGGCAGACCTTATACCAGTAAGCTCCCCTTCTGCTCTATTGGGATA
>JAAZGF010000025.1 GCA_012511375.1 Candidatus Dojkabacteria bacterium
TACACCATATTTGGAAAAGTCCTTAGTGGGTTTGCTGTTGTTGACTCTATTGAAAGAGTAGAGACAGATGTAAATGACAAACCTCTCAATCCTGTAACTATCGAAAGCATCCAAATTGTAGACAGGTAATCTATATTTAATATTTGTACTGTATATTCTTTTGTATGAAGAGTATACAGAAACAAGTAATCTACTATTCTATTACTTTCTTAATATCTTTCGCCTTAGGGCTTCTTTTTGACCATTATGTGTTGTGTAAAAAGTTTTGTTCAAAGGGAGATAGTAAAGAAGAGGTAGAGATAGTATTACAGAAAGAAGAATACCTAGAGGAAGAACAAATTAAGGATAGGGCTGTGCAGATAGATAGTGGATGTACAACCTTTGTAGATGTCTCTGGGGCCTTAGTTAGGCCAGGTGTTTACTGTCTTGATTCTAACTCTTTGATAATAGATGCAGTAAACAAAGCAGGAGGATTTAGTAGAGATGCAGGATTAAAATTCATAGCAAGAAAAATAAATTTAGCTCAACCATTGGTAAACAACCAAAAACTATATTTCCCCTATGAGAAAGAATTAATATGCTCCTTACAGCCTTTGGTAGATGAAAGTGTATGGATAGAGGAAATGATGAATACTCCTGTAATAGAGTTGCCTACAGTAGAACCATACAAGGATATTGAACAAACAAGTAAAACTCCCCCAGCCTCAACATCTAGTAACACAACAAATAATGATGGTAACCAATGTGTGAACATTAATACAGCTACTAAGGAGCAACTAATTACTTTAAATGGTGTAGGGGAGGCAACAGCAAAAAGAATTATAGATGGCAGACCGTATAGTCAAATAAACGATTTGCTTAATGTGAGTGGAATAGGAGAGGCTACGTTGGCAAAATTTAAGGATGATATTTGTATTTAGATATGTTCCACAGGCTTAAGGTTGTAAGTGAGAGGCTTTACAAGAGATTGAGGGCAGTATGTAGATATATATTAGATTACAAACTGCTCTTCTTTTCTCTCCTCTATATATTCACTACCTTTTTCTCTCTAAATTTTCTGAGAAACATTGAGGAAGGGAGTGCTATAGGGTCTATTTTTTGGATTCTCCTCCTTGTTGTGCTCTTTTTAGTAGTTTTTTTGAGGCTGAGAAACATATTTCAAGAAAACAGAGGAGTTAGTAAGAGAGAGAAGAGAGGAAAGGAGGTTCTGTATTTCTTTGTTCACCTGTTAATCTTTGTTCTAGTAGTAATAGGTGCATACATAAGGGTGTCAAAAGCAACAGGGGAAATTAAGGAAACAGGTGAGAGAGTTGTCTGTTTCACAGAGAGGAAGATGGGTTTCGAAGGGTATGTAACCAGAGATCCCATCAAAAAGCATAGGTTTCAGCACCTATACGTGAGGTTACTACAGGACCTTTCTCTTGATGGGCATACTTTAGAGAAAGATCATGGTGAAATTTTAGTTAAGGTAGAGAATTATGAGAAATTCAGAGTAGGCCAAGTGTGTAATTTCTATGGTACTCTCGTGGAACCAGAGAATTTTGATGATTTTGATTACAAAAGTTTCTTAAACAACAAGGGAGTGTATTTAATCTTAGAAGATGCCGCTTACAGCTGTACAGATATTGAAAGAAGAAGAGGGGGTTATGCATTAAGGAACAAATTAGTAGATGTAAAGGAGGAATTAGTAGATCGAATAGATGGTATTCTTTTAGAACCACAATCATCTCTTTTAATAGGGATGCTTTTTGGAGAGGAAAGGTTATTCCAGGAAGATTTTGAAAAAGCTGTAAGAATTTCAGGAGCTAGTCATCTAGTATCGGCATCGGGGTACAGTATTACTATAATTGTACTTATAGTAAACAGAGTGTTATTCTTTCTTCCAAAGAAGATAAAGATACTGTTTGGCTTTATAACAATTTGGCTCTTTGCTATTTTCTCTGGTTTTTCTACCTCTATAGTAAGAGCCTGTATTATGAATTCTCTCTCCCTTGTTGCTTTGTTTTGGGGCAGGGGTAATACTATTAATATCTCCTTACCTTTTACAGCCGCTCTTTTTGTTTTCTTTCAACCTCTAATTATTCTTAATGCTGGATTCTTACTCTCAATCTCTGCTACTTTGGGACTATTCTATATATTGCCAATCCTATTAGCTGTAAAAAAGAAGGTTACTAAGAGCTTCAGATTTGTAGAAAGTTATCTCCTTCCAACTATGAGCTGTACCTTATCTACGCTACCCATATCTCTTTTAACGTTTAAAACTTTTTCAATATGGGCTGTTCCTGTTAATATGTTATCATTGCCTGTAATGGAGGATGTTATGTTATGGGGGTTGTTATCAATGCTACTCTATAATATTCATAGACCCTTTTCCTCTTTCATACTATTTGTTATTGATTTGAAACTGAGCTATTTTGAATACATTGTTCGATTTGTTGAGAGATTTAATTTTGGTGTTTGGGATTTACTAAATTCGGTAGAAACTCCTTTCTCTTTACTCTTTTTTCTGGTCCTTTTCTTTTTAGTAATATATTACTATCCTGTAGAACATGAGAAATACAACTACTATCTTAAAGATAAGTAAGGATTTTTTTGTTAAAAACATTATTAATATCCTGTTCTTTTCCCTTGCAATATATATCCTTACACTGGGAAGTAACTCTGATAGTAGTGGTCCTGAAATAGTTTTCTTTGATGTAGGACAAGGGGATGCCATACTGATTCAGCAAGATGATTTTCAGATATTAGTAGATGGAGGCCCAGATGACAGGATACTTTACGAGTTAGCCAAAAAAATGCCTAAGAATGATAAAACCATTGAGGTAGTAGTACTTACTCATCCCCACGAAGATCACATTCGAGGATTAATGAATGTTTTGGAAGGATATGTAGTAGAGAGGCTTCTGTTAAATAGGGTGGAATCTGAAAACAAGGCATACAGATATATGCTTGAGAACTATGAGGAGATATTAATGGAGGTTGTTAAGGGAGATACAGTTCAATACAAGGATATTCTTGCTACAGTACTATTTCCTTTTGACGAAGAGAGGGAGGTATATGCTAATCTAAATAATGAATCAGTAGTGCTGTTAGTCGAAGTGTACGACTACGGGGTACTACTTATGGGGGATGGGGAGGTTGAATTAGAACAGAGACTTTTAGAAAATTTAGAGATTGAAAATATCCATATTCTAAAAGCAGGGCATCACTGTTCCAAAACTTCTTCCTCAGAGATGTTTCTCAGAAAAGTAAATCCAACGACAGCTATTTGTTCCTGTGGTAGAGGGAATAGATTTGGACATCCTCACTATGAAACGTTGCAAAAATTTGAAATGCTCAATGTACAATATTTGATAACGTATATGGAAGGAAATATAGTGATTAAGTTTGATGATTTATGATAGAATGCCTTTAGAGTATGAGTTTTGTACCTGTAGCTCAATCGGATAGAGCATTGGTTTGCGGAACCAAAGGTTGTCGGTTCGATTCCGGCCAGGTACGTCCTCCCGCTAACCTATAGGGGGTAGGGGTTTGTTTCTTGTTTCCCTTTATGGCGTTAGATTATCATTTTCTTCTTAAAAATGGTAATATTATCACTGTAAAAGGGGCACCTGTAGCTTAACTGGATAGAGCATCGGTCTTCGGAACCGAGGGTTGGGGGTTCGACTCCCTCCAGGTGCGTTCCTATGCTATTATCTATACAACAATGGCAATAACCGACAAGATAGAAAATTTGATTAAAGATTCCCTTAAGAAGCAAGGAGTGAAGGATATGGATATTGTAGTAGAAATACCAAATGATGAAACACACGGTGAGTATTCTTCTAATATAGCGATGATTTTGGCCTCAAAGCTAAAGAAAAATCCAATGGAAATAGCTCAAGAGATAGTTGGTGCTATGGAGAAAGATATTGATATAGAGAGGGTGGAAGTAGTAAAACCCGGAGTTATTAACTTCTTTCTTTCAAACAGGTACCTATTAACAGAAGCATCTAAGATAGTTGATAGGAAGGAGCAGTATTTCAAATTAAATAGTAGAAAAGGAAGCAAAGTATTAATTGAATATACGGATGCGAATCTGTTTAAAGAGATGCATATCGGGCATTTGTATTCGAATGTAGTTGGAGAGTCTTTTGCAAGGCTCCAGGAGGCCTTGGGGGCCGATGTAAAGAGAAGTTGCTATCAGGGTGATGTAGGTCTTCATGTAGCTAAAACTCTTTGGGGATTAGAGAAGAAACTACAAGAGGATCAACTACCTTTTGAAAAGTTAGAAACGTTAGATTTAGAACACAGGGTTGAATACTTAGGGCAGGCATACTCTTTAGGAGAAGAGCACTATACAGAGTTGAAGGATGCTATTGCTATAGAGGAGATAGATAATATTAACTACTATATATTCTATCTAGTTATAGATTCTTTAGAAAAGAGAGACTTTCAGAAGTATGAGGAAATTAATCTTTTGGAGAAATACAAGAAAGGAAGGCAGTGGTGTATAGATTTTTTTGAAAAAATATATGAGAAGGTTGGGACAGAGTTTGATTATTACTTCTTTGAAAGTGAAGTTTGTGAGCAAGGTTTGAAGATAGTGTTGGAAAATTTGGGTACTATTTTTGAGGAAGATGAAGGGGCAATACTGTACAGAGGAAATGAGGAAAAGAATCTTCATACTAGGGTCTTTCTTAACAAGTATGGGCTACCAGTATATGAGGCAAAGGAGTTGGCTTTAGCTTTGAAAAAGTCTGAGCTTATTGATTTTGATGAATCAATAGTTGTTACAGCAGATGAACAAAGTGGCTACTTTAAGGTTGTTTTAGATGCGTTAAGTAAAATCGATGAGTCATCAGCAAAGAAGACAAGGCATATACCTCACGGGAAGGTTAAGCTCCCTGGGAGTAAGAAAATGTCTAGTAGAAAAGGTAATATTTTAAGTGCAGAATGGTTAATTGAAGAAACGAAGATGAGGGTGTTAGGGATAATGGAAGAAAACAACGAATTTGACATAGAGAATCTAGAAGAGACAGCAGAAAAGATAGCTATAGGGGCTATTAAGTATGCTTTCCTTAAAGTAGGAGTAGGAAGGGATATTGTTTTTGATTTTGACAGCTCTATTACTTTTGATGGGGATACAGGACCGTATTTGATGTATGTTTTCTCTAGATGCAAATCTATTCTTGTTGAGGCAAATTCTTTAAGTACCAAAACTTTGTGTTTAGACTTGTGCCTAGATAACGCCTATGTAAAAAGACTACTTTCTCATATTAGCAAATACAAAGGGGCTTTGCTTGATTCTGCAAGTAATTACTTCCCATCAGTATTGTGTCAATATCTTTTCGAATTAGGTAAACATTTTAACTCTTTCTATCAGAATGTTAGAGTTTTAGATGCAGAGAGTGAGGAGAGACAGATTCTTTTGCTTTTGGTTAATGCAACAATGAATGTAATGGAGGATGGTCTTAACAATTTGGGAATACCGATAGTAGAAAGAATGTAGTATACGGGGTGTAGTTCAGATGGCTAGAACGCTACATTCGGGATGTAGAGGTCGTCCGTTCGAGTCGGATCA
>JAAZGF010000026.1 GCA_012511375.1 Candidatus Dojkabacteria bacterium
AGATCCTCCACTATATGCATTAAATAGCTTGTAGCTATAGTAGGCACCAGAAGGGACTGCATTAGAAAATATCTTCCTAGCCGAGACCATATCATAATCTATTATGCTTGGGTTAGTAGAGGTGGTACCTGTAATATTGTAATCGGTCGTACCTAACCTTACTGTCAAAGTAGTTGGGGTTGATGGTGCTGTAGAATATTCGGAATCACGATAACAATATCTATAACCAAAATATCCCCCACAACCATCACTATTTCGTGCTTTACAAGCACCATTCTCTAATGTCCAACCAGAAGGACAAGCACTTACTCTACACCCCGAATCTGTAGTAGAATAACCTGTAGGACAATCAGGAAGGGATGGTGCATTTTTAATACATTGATAGCAAGTTCTACTCTCTGTTCCTCCACAAGAATTGCCACAACTGTCTAGTTTAGTACAAGTATGAGTAGTACTTTCACAGGAAGAACCGGAGGGACATGATGTTAATGGATAGTCTCCACTACAAGAAGAAGGAGTACAACTACAGCCGGTACAGCATGTAGAGTCATAAACAGATCTGGTTTGACCTCCTCCACAACTTGAATGAGCACACGTATAAGTTTGAGTTCTGTAACCCGAACTATCACAATCACCGTTCTTCCAAGAGCAATTACATGCAGCACAACAGTTTATATCCCCAGTAGAATGGGTTACACAGGGGGGAGATCCGCTTGCACAAGATCCATCATACTCTATTACACGACATTGACTGCTGTTGCATGTGAGAGTAAAATTACCCACAGAAGAGCGTATGCATTTTTTTTGTAATGAGGAATATACACATTGGTAATGCGTATATCCTTTAGATCCTCCTGCACAATAATAGCCAACTCCACAATGTTCAAAAGAAATAGCTACCACCTTGGTATCCATAACACCAAAAACAAACAGCCCTAAAAACATTAAAAAGAAAAAAAACTTTTTTCTCATTTAGATATTGTCTCTAATGTTAACCGAAGATTACTATCCTCCTTCCCATTAAAATAATTATGTATTCTTCCATCTAACCCCTTATCTTCTACAGTGAGATAACTATTTGCATTCAAATCATAAAGAGAAAAAGAGGCTAGATAGTACCTATCAAGATCAATATAATCATCCAAATCTGTTTGGGATTTTAGGTCATATAATCTGAGTGCTTGTGCGTCAAAAAAAGCAATTTGATTGCTTTCAAAGACATAATTAAAACTAGAATCATCCATTCTGAATGAAATCTCCACTTCTATTAGCCCATCCCTTTCTCTTGCGGAGAGTATTTTAATCCCTATTAAATCTAGGTGCAGAAAAAAGTCTTTTTGGCTTTCAATAAATTGAACGCTGTATGTATAGCCTTTACTTACAAATTCATAATTATCTTTTGATAGAAATGCTATCCCACTTACATCTGGACTATTTAAACCTTTAATTTCCAATACAGATTTCGCCTCCTCATACTCCATTAACCTAATATCCACCTCACTTGATTTAGACTTTGTTGTCTTCCTTCCATCCTCTAACGTTAATACTATTGGAGTGGTCATAAAATACTGTTCATACGGATACTCATTATATGGATCTTCCCATTCTATATTGCTATTAAAACATACTGTTATATCTCTTTTTTCTACTTCTATCTCTGGTAGTACTATATCCATACATACCTTATCTTTTTCTTTTCTAAGCTTTTTTAAAAATACCTTACATTCTTTTTTATTATTTTCTTTTTCTATACAGTGTTTAAACAATTTATCATAATCATCTTCTTCCTTTCCTTTATTAAAAAACAGGAAATATACAGACAGTGATGCTGTAACAAGAAAGAGAATTATTAATACTGATAAAATGCTACTTTTCTTTTTTATTCTTATTTGCATGGGCAGTTATATTATATTTTAGTTTAGGGAATCTCAGTGTAATAAACAGAGGCTGAACCAGCGGACTCAAGTACAAACTC
>JAAZGF010000027.1 GCA_012511375.1 Candidatus Dojkabacteria bacterium
GATTTATGAATGGCAGATATTATATTGTAATGCTCTTCTCCGTTTTTGTCATAGTAGATTGGTTTCTGAATAGTGTTTTGTAATATTTTTTCAGTAACTTTTATTTTTCCATTTTCTTTCTTCTCAGAAGTAGCAACTGTAACAGCCATTTCTAAAATGTTTAGACCTGAACGAATATCTCCATTAGAGAGATTACTTATCGTTTCCATCTCCTTCTTATTTATAGTAACCTCTGGAAATTCCTTTTTTGCTATTTTGTTTAGTAGTTTATAGATATCTTCTTCTGTTTGTTGTTTAAATACAAAAACTTTTGTTCTAGAAAGTAAAGGAGAATTAACAGAGAAAGAGGGATTTTCTGTTGTAGCTCCTATCAGTATTATTATTCCTTTCTCTACATATGGTAGTAATGCATCCTGTTGTGCTTTGTTCCATCTGTGTATTTCATCTAAGAAAAGAATTGTTTTCTTACCATATTGTTGATTGGAAAGAGCAAGTTTAATTATTTTTCTAAGATCATCTTTTCCACTATTGACTGCTTGTAGCTTGTAAAAGTCATAGAAAAGATTTAGAGAGATTATGTAAGCTAGTGTAGTCTTGCCAGTCCCGGGTGGTCCCCAAAATATCATTGAAGGAATCTTGCCACTATCAAGGAAATTTTTGATAGGTGCATTCTCTCCTACTAAATGTTTTTGGCCAACAAAATCATCTAAAGTTTTTGGTCTGTATTTTGATGCAAGTGGTTCATAGGTAGGCATGGTTAATTATATAGGTTTTTGAAGAAGGTTTGGTATAATGGGTGAGAAACATATGGAAAGGGTTGAAGATGATTTCTTAAAAACAAATAACTGTACTCAAGAAGAGCTTGATATCAATATGTTTGATATTAAAAATTCTCTGATGTCATGTGTTGAAGAAACGACAGATGGTGACTGTTGTAGAGTAATTCCAATTTTTAATGGAGATAATCATAAGGAGAAAGTTATGTTTTTTTATAAAGAAAAAGATCTATACTATATTGGTCTAGAGCATGAATTCTTTACGGAATATATTATCTGTGGACACAGAAAGCATCAGGTGGGATACAGAGCTATTCTTAAGGGAAATGGAAAACAAAGACAAGATATTCCTTATCAGGAAGACCCAAAACTGGTTTTGAATAAAGCGTTGGAATTTTTCTTTATCCTTTGTAAATATACAGACTCTCTCCATTCTGAAGGATAATTTTTTTCTTATTCTTAATCCCCTCTATTTCATATCGATAGGAATATATCTCTTTTCCCTCTTTTACAAATTGTTTTAATTTAGGTTCCAAGATTTTGATGCTTTTTTTATCTAGATAACAGTAGGCTTTTGTAAAATTACTTAATTCAGCCTTGAATATATCTTTTGCTTCAAAATTAAAATCCTTACTCAGAGGAAAATTTACGATTCTTTTTGTTTTAGCTAGTATTAACATAATTGGAGAGATGTCATAGCCTGTACATTTACAGTTACTAATGCGGTAAGCCTTAAAAAGAATTTCTCCATCTCCACTTCCGAGATCTACAATATGATCCTCTTTTCTTAAAGTCATTAAATCCACAATCTCAGAGAGTACTTTTTTTGGAGTTTTGAAAAGGGGAACTAAAAAGATATAGATTAAAAGGGTGAGTATTAGAGAGGCAAATAGAAGGATTACTATCATTACAATTCCTAAAGTTATTCCATTTAACATGATGTATAATTGTTTTTAATATATAGTATGTATCATAAATGATAGATGGAATTTTGTTAATAAACAAGGAGGCGGGGATTACCTCATATGATGTAATCAGGAGGTTAAAAGGTGTCCTTCCCAAAGGACAAAAGATAGGTCATGCAGGGACTCTAGATCCTTTTGCAACAGGGTTGTTAATTATTCTTTTAGGGAAATGCACTAAATCTATGGATAGTATCTTAGCTTTGGATAAGGAATATATTGTAAAAGCAGAATTTGGATATTCTACAGATACACAAGATGCTACAGGGAGAAAAATGAATGAAGTAAGTGAGTTAAATAGTATTCCTCAAGAAAGGATAGAAAAAGAAATTAAAAAAAACTTCTTAGGTAATATATTACAATTACCTCCTCAGTTTTCAGCTAAAAAAGTTAAAGGGAAAAAGGCATATGAATATGCTAGAAAAGGCGAGAAAGTAAAACTTAAACCAAGAGATATAATGATAAAAAAGTTTGATACTGTAAAATACAGTTGGCCCATCGTGGATTTTAAGATAGTATGCTCTAGTGGAACCTATGTAAGGACATTAATCAATGACTTGGGTCTTAATTTAAAGACATTTGCTACTGCAGTAGAATTAAAGAGAACTAAAATTGGGGAATTTGATCTTAAAAATTCTTTAGATTTTGCTGATATCGCTGAGGAAACTAAATTTAATTTTTTAGAATGTAAAAATGATTAAAGGGAAACTTTATGTAGTAGGAACCCCTATCGGTAATTTATCAGACATTACATTTCGGGCAGTAAGTATATTGAAGAAAGTTCATTTTGTTCTAGCAGAAGATACAAGGGAGAGTAAAAAACTTCTTGATAAATACAAAATTAATACTGAGTTAATATCCTACAGAGATCAAAATCATAGTAAAATCCTTGAGAAGATAGTTGAAAAATTGGATATGGGTTTAGACCTAGCATTGATTTCTGATTCAGGAACTCCATTGATATCTGATCCTGGTTACAAACTTGTGAGATATTTAAGAGAAAAGGAGTATGATGTTATAGCTTTACCTGGCCCTTCTGCTTTAGTCTCCGCTCTTTCTGTTAGTGGTCTTCCTACAGATAGGTTTGTGTTTCTTGGATTCTTACCAAAGAGTGATAGTAAAAGAAGAAAAATATTAGAAGAATACAAAGATTTGCGCAATACAATTATAATTTATGAGTCTCCTAATCGCTTATTTAAATTACTTAACTTGTTAAAAGAGGAATTAGGAAAAGATGTAGTAATATCTCTTTCAAAGGACATTTCAAAATTAAGAGAAAGATATTTGTTTGGAGAGGTTGTAAATATTATAGATATACTAGAAGATGAAGGGTTTGAAGAGAATCCTCATGGGGAATTTGTATGTATTGTATATCCAGGAAAACTTTAGATGAGATTTTCTAAGAAGGTTCTTTCGTAGTTCTCATCCGTTATTTCTTCTAATTTCTTGATGTCAATATTTTTAACTTCAGCTGCAACTTCCATTATTTCTTTTACATCCATCGGTTGTGCATATTTTTCTTTCATTTTCTTGTTCTTTCTTACTGATTGTGGGGGAAGGAAGGGGCCATCTGTTTCAAATAGTATTCTATCAAGAGGAGTTTTTCTTAGTATTTGTCGAACATCTTCACCACTTTTGTATGTAATTATTGCATTAAAACCAACACAGAAACCTAAGTCGAGAATATCATTGATATGTGATATGTCTCCTGTGTAGCTATGGAAGCATCCTTTTACTGTCCCCCTACCCTCCTGTGCTACTATTTCTAAAACATCTTTTATACATTCCTGTTTTTCATTAACATCTCTAGCATGTATGCTAATACCTAAGTTATGCTTTTTAGCTAAGGAGATATGCTTTTTGAAAGAGACTCTCTGTATTTCTTGGATCTCTTCTATTATTTCTCTGTCAAGTTGCCTATCTCTATTTATTTGATAGTAATCTAGTCCTGTTTCTCCTATTGCAGTAACTTCTTTAATGTTTTTTTCTACAATCTCTATATACTTTTCAATATTTTGAATAGATTTATCATATATGTTTTTATATATATTTTTCCAAACGGTAGATTCCTCAAAAAAGGTCGGATGGAGGCCTAATGCTGCGTTCACAATCGTAGGGTATCGCTTTGCCATACTTAAAGTTTCTTCAAAATCATAAAGATCTGTACTCTGTGTTAAGATGTATTTTCCTCCTTTAGAGGTAAAATTATCTATAATTACTTCAATATTCGATTTTAAGGGTTCCATGGATAGATGGATATGTGAATCGTGCATAACAGATTTTATCATATTAATTCCTTAGTGTGATAAAATGTAGAAAGGAATGGCAAAAGTAAGGCAAAGAAATTGGTTGTTAATAATTACGGGGTTGCTTTTTGTAACCTCTATTGCTCTATTGGTTTTTACTACTAAAAAAAAGATGGGTATAGGGGTTTGTTATCATAATGATTTGATGTATGAGCAAAACCAATTAATACCAGATTATGAGAGAGGAAGTGATTGTTACTGTGCTTGGAGTGGCGATATAGTTTGCAAAGATACAGAGAGATCATTCTCTTACGAGGATTTCTCTTCTGAGGGGTTGATGTTTTCATATACTTTTAGAAATCTTTTAGAAAAAAC
>JAAZGF010000028.1 GCA_012511375.1 Candidatus Dojkabacteria bacterium
ATTTCTGGTTTTTCAGTGTCATATATGATGTTTTTAATTATAGAGGTATTTTCAATGTTACCTGCTAAATCTGTACCTTGTGCTTTAATACAGTAAATACCATCTTCTGGCGACCAAGCATCTCTTGCCCAATTAAAGGGTAGCTTTACTTCTGTGTTTTCTAAGACGACTAATTCTTTCCAATTTTCATAATTACAGTCTTCTTCCTTAGAGCTCCAATTGGTATACGAAATGGTAACCTTATTTACAAAATGATTATCAGAAGTATTTCCCTTTATGTTCATTTTTTGATTTGTAATGAACTCATTAGAAGGAGAGGTTATAGTAGAGGATGGAGAAGTATTGTCGACATAGACAGTAATCACATCTTTAGAATCACCGTTAAGATCCCTATTTCCTGCGAGATCTCTAGCAGCTAACCTTATTTGATATTCTCCATCTGGAAAGTTTCCATTAGTGGTATTCCACGAATAAAGGGGCTTATCATCAAATTCTGAAGTATATTTTGTATTTTGTTCTATTCTCTTTGAGAAGTCTTCTACATCAACTCCTGCTGGGTATATTGCTATATTATAATGACTAAGGTTATTATCAGAAACATGACCTTTGATCTCTATCACGCCTTTGAGAAGGTCGTCCTGTATGGGAGATGTTATTTTAACTTTTGGCGGAGTCTTATCATATGTAATACTACATGCATTACTCCAATCTGACGCGGGTTCACCTAGGGTATATTTACCATCATCATTAGCGTCATAAAATACTCTTACTTGTGAACCATATATGCCATCGGTTCCTTCTTTTTCTCCAAATGCTCTATAATCTGTATATAAATTAGTAAATATTTCACTCCCTTTCCAAGATCCATTTCCAACTTTGTACTGTCTTTCGTATTTTATGTTTTTTTGTCCAAAATAATTATCATCAGACCAGTGAATAGATATTCCATTTATATTTGTATATGCATCTTGACATCCTATCAGTGTGTTACTACCTTTTGCATAATATCCCACTTGTATAGGAGGTTCTAATTTACATACGCCATTTTGACTTGTTGAAACAGTCTCATCATTCTCATACGGTTCACATAACCATTCTTCGAAAAGGACATTAGAACTTACTGCATCTCCTAATCCATTAGCTGTTCCTGATGGTCCTGATATATGTCCCCACCAATTTAATGTCGCATCAAGTACTTTTTTTCCTTCATACCTGATTGCTTTATCTTCATTTCCTGAAAAGTTGTTATATTTTATTTCAGTATCATTGTTAGAAGTGGACTGAAAGAAGTATATACCTGTTCCCTTGGGTGGTGCATCAATCCCTACCGTTTTGTTATTCGTTATTTGATTCTTAGTAATAGTATTTTTAGTACTATCATCTCCTCTTAAGTAAATCCCATGCCAATTGGAATCTAAAATATTTTCTTCTATGCTATTTCTCCCACTAGCACTCAAATCTATGCCACTATTATGGTTAATAATAGTGTTTTCAATAATGCTATTGCCTTCTGAAGAAAAAAGCTTAATTCCTACACCATAAACAAGGCCCTCTCCAAATGGAATCACATTATTGTCAGTTATACCATTTCCTTTAATGATATTATTATTGGAACCTGACAAAGAAATACCTCCTCCCTGAGTTCTATTCTTGGCAATTTTGTTATTCTCAATTGTATTCTTGCTTGTTTTTATCAAGGTTATTATTGGTGTGGCACCTCCAGACGGATTAAGATTTGAAAAAATATTACCCTTTACAGTATTTCCGGTAGAGGAATCTTTAGCATCTCTTGCATGTCCTATCGATAATCCTAATGAACCTTTATTAAAAGAGTTATCTTCAATCAAAACGTTTGTACTTTGGCGTATCAGTACACCCATATAATTATTTAGAAAAGAGTTGTCTTTAAGAGTAACAGAAGAAGCACCAGTAACAAGGATTGCGTAAGTCTCACTTTCTTGCAATACAAATTTTTCAACAGTAACATTATCAGTACTTATTTTGATGATAGGTTGAGAAGAATTTTCTGGTTTTAAAATTGTTTTCCCTTCTCCTGTGAGAGTAAGATTTTTATCTATCACAATGTTCTCCACACACGTTCCTTCTTCTACGTAGATGGTATTTCCTTCAGCTGATTTACCAATAGCCTCTTGAATAGTATTGAAATATGTTGATATCCTTAGTTCTCTTATC
>JAAZGF010000029.1 GCA_012511375.1 Candidatus Dojkabacteria bacterium
ATAATCAGGAAAGTTGTCTTTTATGTTTTGCATATATATAAATATAATTAATTTAATTTACCTTCGTACTCTCTCCAAAGTTTTATCTTTTCTCTAAGAGAGCTAACGCTCCTAACTAAATATTTTTGCTCGGCACTATTAAGATACATATTCATAAAATCGGCTAAATTCTGTTTCCAATCATCATTCATCCATTCATCTTGATTCTTTCTTTTGTTTAATACTTGGATTAAGTTATGTATCTTTCTTCTATCTGTTACACCTGCTAGTGGAATAGGATACCTCTCCTTAAGAGCCTTCTGTAGCTTGCTTATATCTGAATTACCATACTCAGGAGGATTGTCCTCCATACCTTTGGGTATATTTTTATTACTATTTCTATTACTATTAGGTGGACATTTTTGAGCAGGGGGGTACTCATTTTTGAGTAGGGGGGTACTCATTTTTGAGTAGTCGGAATTCTCTTGTATTCTAGGCACTAAATAACGAATAGTACCTCCATAAATCCCAGTTTGAAGCTCTACCTCAATTAAACCCTTAACCTTTAAAGAGCTAATAATCCTTGTAATAGTCTTCTCGCTTCTGTTGAACATTTTACCAAGCTGTGCATTTGAGAAGTATATTTTACCCGTTCTCGGTTTGTATGAGTTTATAAAGGCAAATATTAGGAGCTCTAAGTCGGTGAGGTTATACTCCCTGATCCATCTTAACTCAATATGCAAAAATGCCAAATCATAAATGGTAGGCTCATGTGGCTCAACGGGCTCCACTACGGTAACTTTGCAGTCTTTTGTATCTTCTCTTGCAATTTTGATGCCCATCTGTTCGGTCTAAAAAATTAAATAGCCAAACAGGAGAGTTGGCGACCGAACGAGGAAACCAACCCCCCTATTTGAATATCTAACTTTTGTAAATCCGTTCGGTACTTCATGTAGCTCCAATTTACACTAGCCAATTAACCAAGTCAACAAGCCCTAGTAAAAGACTATGGGGAGAGAAGAGAGGGCATCAATACGCAATTAAGCGATATTATGGGATGACCCTCTCTACCAACTAATTGACTGGATTCCCATACCTGTCTGATGTCTTTGTCCCATGCTTTTGATGATATAACCTATGGCATTCCACGCACCATCCTACTGTGTTTTCCTTGTTATTACCACCCTTTTTACATTTGGGACGCATATGGTGAACATTCATTGTTCTATCATTGCACTTTTTGCCACACACAGGGCAGATATAGTTTTGAGATTCCTTGATCTCTCTCTTCCAGTCATGCTTATGAGAAGTGTCCTTGATGGTGGATAGCTTCTCCTTGATTAACAGATTCTCGTGTTTACGAGCCTGTTTCCTAGCCTTTCTTCGCCACCTTTTAGCCACAGCACACCTCTCTAGGGTGGATTTTTAAAGAACGAGGCTATAAAGCACTCTTGTTTGTCAACAATGCTCTAAACGGTGGTTATCCTCCTACCCTAGCATCAATACCCGTTGCTCTTGATGCTCTCCTTTCTCTTTTCCAAGTACCTCTAAATACTCTTCTTTTGTTTTTGTACTCTTGCTAGAATTACAACTTCTACAAACTAAGTCTATATTACTTATATCATTGCTCCCTCCCCTTGACAACGGAATAATATGGTCTAGGGTAAAATCTTTTTCTATATTTACTCCACAATACAAGCATTTAAAATCTTGTTCTTGTAATTTAGTGGCTATCCTTACCTCCATTGTTTTGGTTATTCTCCCCTTACTTAATGGCATCCCGTTGGCTCTCATTTTCCTCTTGTACTCATAGGCTCTTATCTTGAAGGGGTTTTCTTTCCTCCATCTATTCCTGTACGAGTTTAATTCTTCCCTGTTTTCCTTTTGGTACTTTTTGAAATATTCTTTCTTGCCCTCTCTGTATTTTTTTATCTTTTCCTTGTTCTCCTCCCTGTGTGCCTTTAACCTCTCCTTGTTCTTCTCCTTATACTCCCTTTGATATTCTTTATAATATTCTCTATTCCTCTCCCTATATCCTCTCATATACTCCCTTCTTCTTTTCAGGTCTTTGTGTGGCATATATCCCTCCTAACTAATCTTGTAGGGGGGCAGGATTGCACAACCTACCCACCCACAACATTGTGCAATTAAATAGTTTTCTTCTTGATATTGTGCATTTTCGTACTTAAAATATACAACATTCTTGCCTACAAATCAAGCTCTCAAAACCTTGTTGGAAGTTCTTTCCTACCCCTTTATAAAACTTCCGAGGCTATCCGAAGACAACCTTTTAAGACCTGCTTATCTTACAAGGAATTAGAATGACTTGCTAATACGAGTTTATCCACTTTCGTGGTATCAGGGGTACAGGTCTTTTTTAATGTGCTACTTTAAACGATTTTCGGTCTTCCCACTCACTTTTCTTCCCAACATTCCATTGTGATACAGGGCGAATATAGCCCACTACACGGGAGTAACATTCACATCTTTGTCTTTTAATCATATTCCTTTATCTCAAATTAAACGGCGAGTTAAGTTTTTTCCACTCTCTTAACTTCCTATTTTTCTCCTCTCTTTGCTTTTCTGTCATACTATATTTTACCTCATATTAAAGGCTTTTTCTACTTTTCCCACCCCATTATTTCCATAACCTCAGCTGTTGAGCTCAGAGG
>JAAZGF010000030.1 GCA_012511375.1 Candidatus Dojkabacteria bacterium
CTGGAGCAGGAGACGGGACTCGAACCCGCAACCCTCTGTTTGGAAAACAGATATTCTAACCAGTTGAACTACTCCTGCATTTAATATTTAATGTGCTACTCCTCTTTTGTTTCCTCTGTAGGCTCTTCTGTTACTTCTACTTCCTCTACTACCTCTTCTACTATCTCTTCTTCTAATGCTTCTTCCTCTAAAGGCATAGCTTGCTCCTCTCCTTCTCCTTCTGTGGGAACAACAACCTCATCTGTAAGGTAAATGCTTTTTGTATCTCCTGCCTTAAGAGCTTTTCTACCTACTCTTCCTCTATGATAATATATCTTAGACCTTCTAACGCTCCCTCTCTTTATAATTTCAATTTTGTCTAACATTGGGGAGTGTAAAGGAACAATCTTCTCTACCCCTACTCCGTAAGATATTTTTCTTACAACTATATTTCTGTTTAGACCTGATCCTTTGATTGCAATTACTACTCCTTCAAAAATCTGAACCCTTTCCCTGTTACCTTCTTTTATCTTTAGGTGTAATCTAGCGGTATCGCCAACTTTAATTTCTGGTCTCTTTTTGTAAAAACCTTCCTCTATTTTCTTAATAATTGTGTTATCCATAATACTTTACTTAATATATTACTATCTAGCAGTTGCAATTATAGAATAAATTTCAAAAATATGCCACAATGTATATGTAACTGCCTATGAATATTAAACAGAGGGTCTTGTTAATAATATTAGATGGTCTTGGAGCGGCTCCTAAACATGAGGGGAATGCAGTTGTGTTGGCTAATCCTAAGAACCTCTCCAACTATTGGACGGCATTCCCACATACCTACCTTCTTGCTTCTGGGGAATCAGTAGGTCTTCCTAAAAATGTAAAGGGAAATAGTGAGGTAGGACATCTTAACTTGGGAGCAGGAAGTACTGTGTACCAAAACCTACCTAGGATAAACAATGCTATTCAAAGAGGGTTTTTGTATAAGAATAATACATTAAGGAATGTTTTAGGACATGTGCAAAAATATAATAGTAATGTTCATTTAGTAGGATTGCTTAGTGATGGTAGTGTGCACTCTCATATTGATCACTTTAAATTCTTAATTGATTACTTTGCTAAGTCTAATTTCGAAAACCAGGTCTTTATACATGCAATAACGGATGGGAGAGATACAGCCCCTAACGCTTCATTGTCTTGTTTAAACTGTATGGAAAAGTACTGTCTTGAGAGAGGAGTAGGAACAATTGCTACTGTTGTAGGTAGATATTATGCAATGGATAGAAACAAAAGATGGGAAAGAACTCAAAGAGCATACTATTTGCTAGAGAAAGGAGCTGGGGAAGTTTTTCCTACATACCAAACAGCAATAGAGCAACAGTATTTAAGAGGTATTACAGATGAATTTATTGAGCCTAGCACTATATGTGGAAGTTGCCACATTCAACCTAATGATGCCGTTATTCTTGTTAACTACAGACCTGACAGGGCATTACAGCTAACAGAGGCTTTGATAGCTGATGACTTTAATGGTTTTACTAGAGAGCCTATTAAAAATATATTCCTAGCTAGTATGA
>JAAZGF010000031.1 GCA_012511375.1 Candidatus Dojkabacteria bacterium
ACATCAGTTTAGTGAGATTGGGAAGGGGAAGTATGATCATTTTATGATTAAGGAGATTGTGGATCAGAAGAAGACAATTCTCTATGCTACAGAGTATAGTAAGAAAGATCTTCAGCCCCTTGTAGATACAATTAAGAAAGCAAAGAGAGTATATACGATAGGGGCTGGAACGGCTGGTTTTGCAGCTGGACAGGTAGCATATTTTTTGAGAAATATTACAAAAATAGATGCACAGGAGGTGAAGAGTTATGAATTTAAATCATATATACCCATTATTACAAAAAAGGATCTTGTTATTGCCTTCTCTCAGAGTGGAGAGACTGCAGATACAATTGAGGCTCTTGAGCAACTGAAAAAGAAAGGATGTAAGGTAGCAAGTATTGTTAATATGTTTGGAACAACGATTAGTAGACTTTCAGATTATGAATATTATACTAACTCTGGTCCAGAGATATGTGTAGCATCTACCAAAGTCTTTACAGCACAGTGTGCATGGGGATATCTTTTAGCGATGAATATAGTGAATAGACAGAAAGAAGCACAAAGTAATATTAAAAATTTATCAAAAGAGCTAAGTAAGCTATTTACAGAGAAGGTTTATGCACAAACTAGGTCTGTGGGAAAGATAATGAAAAAGCAAGAACATGCCTTTATTCTAGGAAAGGGAGAGAACTCCTGTATTGCTCTTGAGGGGGCATTAAAGATTAAGGAAATTTCGTACAAGCATGTGGAGGGTTTTGCAGCAGGTGAGCTTAAGCACGGAGTTATTGCCCTCATTGAGAAAGGTACTGTGGTGTTTGGTATTATTCCAGAAAAGAAGTATACGGAGAGTAATGACCTTATCAGTGCAATGGAGCAGGTGAAGGCTAGGGGAGCATTCACTATTGGTATTGGTTCCAAGGAGTTTAAGGAAAACAAAGTCTTTGATATGTATATCTCTGTCCCTCAGGTGGGGAATATTTCTAGTATTGCCAATGTTATTCCTTTTCAACTGATTTCATATTTTCTTTCACTAGAGTTGGGGAATAGTATAGACAAGCCGAGGAATTTAGCTAAGTCTGTTACTGTTAAATAGGGGATTAAAGAGGTTGATTAAGGTCATAACTAAACACCTTTTTATCACCTACAGTAGTGTTCACAGGGAAAATATCTTTTCCAAAAGATAAGAAAGTAAAAAATACTTTCATCTTTCATAAAGATTAAAACTTATCTTGATGTTTTCTTCTTCAGAAAAGCGTCTAAGTATTGTGTAATAAGGTTCCCATCCAGAAACACTCATTTTTCTCATAAAACATTCTAATTCTGTTATTTCTAAAAATAGATTTTGTTTTTTTAAGATTGGTAGAAAAGATTCAACTTCTTCTTTAGAAAGCAGATGATCATAAAATGGTATAAGGCTATGAGGATAAAGAAACCCATACTCTCCTGAAAAAATAAGAAATTTTACATTCTGAGAGGAAGCTTCCTGATATATATTCTTAATACGTGAGGATAAGTAACGCTCTATTGCAGGTAGTAATTCTTTATCCTTTCTTTTTCCTTTACTACATATTGTACAGTAGTATTTCATCTGCCTAATTATTATATATAAGAATTACTGTAGCATCAAGATTTTAATTGTTTAACTAAAAAATTATTTCCTTAATCTAAACACTCTTTAGGTAAAATCATTATTAAGGGTAGGCTTACTCAACAATGCTAAAATAGCTTCAAAACTATCCTCTGGAGAACTTCTTACTCTATGATTATAACCACAATCTAAACATCTATAATATATTCTATACCCATCCTTTTTAACCTCTGCTGCTATTGGTTCCATTAAACCTTTACAATTACAATCTCTATCTCCAGGATTAATATCTACATGTTTTGAATAGAGACAAGATGGACAATGATCTGTATACCCATCTCCCTGTACAGAAGTATTACAATTTTCACAGGTAAAATTCTCTATTTTACGTTGGAATTTCTTTTTTATCACAAAAACTTTTCTTTATTCATATTATCTCTTCTAGTAAGATTATATAATAAAAGGAATTAACAGCTATTTTATTTAATAGGTATTTGGGTCCCTATTTACTTTTCCATCCTCTTCACACCTACCTTCTCTTAAAATCTTACTCCTCAGACGACCTAACAACCATTCCTCTCTCATCAGTTCTACCTTCTACTCTTAAATTTCCCCTATCTTTTTCTGCTGTAATATAGAGAAGGTTTGAGTTAGAAGTAATAGTCCAAGATGGGATACTACCTTTATCATCTAATTTAGTTTCCATTTTCATAGTGGAAGTAGGGTACTTCTCTTGAATATGTTTAGCCAAATCTTCTATAGATACCTTTCTAAATGAATGCAATATGTTACCCTGTTTGTTAGTAGATAAAATATCAGCTATTTCTGAATCTAAATCTCCAAACTTCAAATTTAAGCCACGCCCATCCATTCTTTCTAATAGTCTATAAATAGTTTTAATAATGACTGCTGAGTGCTCCAGAGTCCTACCAACTACCTTTACATCTCTCATTCTCCTTGCATATGCTGGTAATGGGATTAAGTAGAGGGTATTTTCTTTAGAGGATAAAAAACATAATGGGATTTTACTTAGATCAGGGGTTGAACCACAATGGAAAGTATCTAAAATATTACAATCTGAGTGTAAGCTGTTTATAGCACTTAATTCAAAAAAATTGATATTTTCTTGAAGGAAATTGGGATGTACCTCTCTAAGATGTTCTATGACTTCTTCTACGGTTGTATCCTCTACAGTAACGTTAAGAGTACCTAAGTTATCAGAAGATAAAATATCAGTTATTCTTGAATCTAATCCTTCAAATGTTCCTTTACTCTCTAAAGAATCTAATTCAGATTTTTCCATATACATAC
>JAAZGF010000032.1 GCA_012511375.1 Candidatus Dojkabacteria bacterium
CATATGTACTAAGTAGTAAATTAGTATAAAGGTAATATTTATTGATATTAGAAAATCAAAGTTAAAATCTAACAGTAATTGATGAATCCAAAAAGAAAAATCTGTATTTTGAGTATAGTAAATTAAAGCATACCAAGGGATTATTATAAAAGTGGCTGTTAGAAAACCACCAACCGTTCCATAGAAAAGACCCTCAAGTATGAAAGGAAGTTTTATGAAGTTATCAGTACTACCAACTAAATGCATAATCTGAATCTCATCTCTATGTGCATTAATATTAAAACCAATAGTTATTCTTATGAGAGAGAATGTAATTATTAATAGGGTAGAGATTAATGCTATGGAACCTATACTTATTATTCTAGAAAGAGTTCTTAAATTATCAACAACATCTCTAAAGTACAAAATGTCATCAATGTAAGCATTCGTTTCTTTCTCTGTATTCACTACTTCAATAATTTCTATCAAAGAATCTATATCTTTTGCACGTATCTCCAAACTAGGCGGTAGTGAATCAGCAGTAACAGTTGCAAGGAGATCAGGGTTATCAGCAAAGTCTCTTTGATATATTAAGAGAGCCTCTTCTTGTGACACATATACAATCTCTTCTATTAGGTCTGCATTATATATCTTCTCCTTGGTAGCCAATATCCTATCTTCAGGTGCATCTCTTTTAAAAAATATTATAACCTGAGCTCTTTTCTCATAGTACTTAACTCCTTTCTGAGCAAAGATAGCTACACTGATAAAGAGAGAGGATATTGCAAGAACAATAGTAGTTACAAATATTGTAGAAAGAGACAACCATTTATTTCTCTTTATATTCTTTTTAGCTGTATTAAGAATTTTATCTGTTTTTGGCATATTATTTCTCTAATTTATTTAAATATTGCTTTACAAACTTCTCTAAGGATTTTCTTTCTCCTTTAGTAAGTTTTAAGTTTTCTAAATCACTTTCTGTAAGGTTAAGAACTAAATCCATATCCTTTATTTCGGCAGTAAGTAGTTTCTCTAATATTTTTTTGTTTAAACCTTTTAAACTTTCATGTACATCTTGTTCTTTCTTTTTAGGTTTCTTCTTCTCTTTCTTTTCCTTGCTATCTTTTTCTTCTTTTTGTTCTGTTTTTACTACATTTCTCTTAGGAGGTGTTTGAGGTTCTCCTACAGAATCGTAGTCTCCTTTTGTGTCTGAAACTATCTTGCCACCAATCATTCTAATAACTCTTGTTTTCATTTGGTTAACAATATCTCTATCATGGCTAATGACTAAAACAGTAGTTCCTGCTTTGTTAATATCTTTTAATATGTTTAGAACTGCTAAGCCGCTATCAGGGTCTAAGTTTCCAGTAGGTTCGTCTGCTACAAGTAAATCAGGAGAGTTTGCTAATGCTCTTGCTATAGCACCTCTCTGTTGTTCCCCTCCAGAGAGTTGTTCTGGGAAAAGTTTTCTTCTGTCTTGTAATTTAACTAGCTCTAAGAGATAGTCAGTAGTTTCTTTAATCTCTTTATCGTCTTTGCCTAAGATTTCTAGTGCAAAAGCAATATTTTCCTCCAAAGTTTTACTTGGAAGTAATTTAATGTCTTGAAATACAACACCTAATCTCTGTCTGTATGTAGGAAGGAGTTTACGAGGGAGTTTGGGTACTTCAATGTCATCAAAGAATATACTTCCAGAGGAGGGGAGCTCTTCCCTTATTAATAATCTAAGCAGTGTTGTTTTACCTGCACCTGAGGGACCAACTAGAAAAGAAAATTCACCTCTCTCTATACTAAAGAGCACATCCTCTAAGGCAGTAATGTCGTCGTTGTATTTCTTGGTTACTTTGTCAAAAAACAGCATTGGCAGTTTTAAACAGTTTAGTACTTAAATATATTACTCTATTCTTACTTGAGCTTCAAGGAATTTATCTATATTTCCATCAAGTACACTCTTGGGATCGTTTGACTCTACTTCGGTTCTTAAATCTTTTACAAGTTTGTAAGGATGAAGTATGTAGTTTCTAATTTGGTTGCCCCATCCTGCTACTTTGTATTCACCTTTAATATCCCTTATCTTTTTAAGTTGTTTTTCTTCTTTAATCCTCCATAGTTTTGCTCTAAGAGTTTGTATGGCACTTTCTCTGTTTTGAAGCTGACTTTTGTAAGTAGAAGCATGGACAGAGATGCCTGTAGGTATGTGAGTAAGTTGAACGGCAGAAGAGGTTTTGTTAACATTCTGTCCTCCAGGACCACTTGCTCTAACAGCTTTGAACTCAATATCGTTTTCGTTAATATCTATTTCATCATCTACATCCTCAAATTGAGGTAGTACTTCTACCCCTGCAAAAGTAGTTTGTCTAAGTCCTTGAGCATTGTATGGTGAAACTCTAACTAGGCGATGTGCACCATGTTCTTTTTTGAGCAATCCAAAAGAGTAGGGTTGGTTAATATGTATGGTTACATTTGTCATTCCAGTTTCGCTTCCTTTGTTTAAATCTGTAACTGTGTACTCCCACCCCTCTTTGTCAAAATACATACTGTACATACGATAGAGCATTTCTACCCAATCATTTGATTCAGTACCTCCTTGTCCTGCAGATATGGTCAATATTGCTTTAAGGCTGTCGTATTTCCCTGAAAGGAATTTTCTTAGTGAAAACTTGTCTAATCGCTCTTTTAAAGAGAGATACTCTTCAATTAATTGATTTTGGTCTGTTTCTTTCTTTACAGAATCAAGTAGCTCTGTAAGGGAAGTAATCTCGTTTTGTAAGGTTTGGGCCGTAGCTATTTCATCTTTTAGGTGAGTAATTTCACTCATGGTTTTTTTGGCTTTCTCGTTGTCCTTCCAGAAGTCACTTTGAAGGCTTTCCTTTTCAAGGAGAAGTAATTCTTCTCTTTTTTTATCCAGATTAAGCACCTTTACGGTCTCTTCTATCTCTTTGTTAAGCTCAATTACATCTTTTTTGCGTAAATCATCCATACAGTATATTATATGTATGTTATGATTTAATTACCACTTAAATGATAGATTTTTTTAAGAAAGATCAACCAAACAGGGAAGGAGAACAAGTAAAAAATATTTTAGATGTAAGGGAATTTGTTACCTTGATAATTATGGATGGGTTTGGTATTCATCCTGATTCAGAAGGGAACGCAGTGTTAGCTGCTCAAACACCATTTCTTGATACAGCATGGACATACGGTAGATCTACGTTGTTAAATGCCGCTGGGCTTTATGTTGGAATGCCCGAAGAGGAACCAGGAAATTCAGAAGTCGGACATCTTAATTTAGGGGCAGGGCAGGTAGTGTATCAGTCTCTTCCTAGAATTAATGATGCCATTAGGAGAGAGGAGCTTTATACAAACCCCGTTACAGAAGAAATGTTTTTAACCGTACAGCGTAGAAATACAAAACTTCACCTTATGGGAATACTTAGTTCGGCAGGTGTACATGGTCACACCAAACATCTGTACTCCTTTTTAGACATCTGTAAGTCTAAAAATATAGATCCTTTAATTCACGTAATGTTAGATGGTAGAGATACAAGTCCTATGGAGGGAGTCCACTATATTCAGGAGCTAGAGACAAAACTATCACAACTAGGCATTGGTAAAATAGCGTCTATACAGGGGAGATTTTTTGGAATGGATAGAGATAATAGGTGGGAGAGGACTAAACTGGGCTATGATGCTTTGGTTGGTCTCTCTGAGGAAACATTTAAAGATCCTGTAAAGATAGTACAGAAAGCATATCAGAATCAAGAAGATGACCAATTTTTTATTCCAAGGGTTAGAGTGGATGATTCAGGAAAACCTGTGGGACAGATTCAATCAGGGGATGCAGTTCTTTTTTGGAACTTTAGAGAAGATAGGGCTAGACAGTTAACAAAGGCTTTTGTTGAGAAGGGGTTTAAGCACTTTACCAGGAGGAATTACCCTGAAGATTTGTTTTTTGTAACTATGACCGGTTATGAAGAGGGATTAAATGCCAAGGTAATATTTCCTCCCCTTCCTGTAAGAAAATCTCTGTCTTCATATCTTTCAGACCAAGGTAAAAGTCAGTTTCATATTGCAGAGACAGAAAAATTTATGCATGTAACATACTTCTTTAATGGTGGTATTGAAAAACCACATGAAGGAGAAGTCTTTTTTAACATTCCATCCCTAAGAGTAGAAGATTATGTAGACACTCCAGAAATGAGGGCATACGATATTAAGGATGAGGTAGTAAAAAGGATAAGGGAGATATCTGAAATCCCATACAATTTTATACTTCTTAATTTTGCTAATCCTGACATGATAGGGCATACAGGAGATTTTAAAGCGACTGTAAAAGCAAATCAGGTAGTTGATAGGTGTGTACAGGAGGTTGCGACAGAAACACTTAAAGCAGGAGGTGCAGTTATTATTACTGCTGATCATGGAAACTGTGAGACAATGATAGATAGAGAGAGTAAAAATATAGATATTGCACATACAAGTAATCCAGTTCCTTTTACTATACTTACTAGGCTGAGTGAAATAGAGTCGAAAAGCACTGTCAGAACACTTAAAGTAGGGACAGGAGAGAAAGCGAAAGTATCGGGGCTACTTGCAGATGTTGGGCCAACGGCATTAGGTCTTTTAGGATTAGAGGTACCAGCTAATATGACAGGGATAGATTTGAGGCCTGTTATATAAAATGTGATAATATATTATATATTACAGTGAAAATATCTAAAAAAATATTAACAATTCTTTTTTCTCTTTCTTTTCTCTTTTAGGCAGTACATTTCTTTTTGCATCTGAGCCATCAATGTCATTTTATCCTAATGGGGGAGTAGTACTAAACAAAAACAATGGATTCATAGTAGATATATTAATAGATAGCTCTGGCGAGGAAATAGCTCTTGCTAAGTTTACAGTACTTTTTGATCCTCAATTTCTTCAGTTAAAGAAGGCAGAGAGAAACAATACTCTTTTTGATCAGTTTCCTGTAGATGAACTCTCAACAGACAATGAGAATGGAGTAATACTTCTTACTGGATTTACTCAATCAGGAACATCTACTCTTTACAAGACAGGAGAAAAACCTGATGTATTTGCTAGATTAACTTTTGATGTGTTACAGGAAGGAGAGACAGAATTAGGGTGGGAGTATGTAGGAACAGGAGTTACCTTTGATACTGTTATGCTAAAAGATGGGAGTCCTCCAACAAATATATTAACTGCCAAACCAGAGTCTGCGACTTTTACTGTAGGAGACGTACTCATAGATCCCAATATCCCTACAACCTCAGTTCCAATAGATAAGTATCTTTTAATAACAGGTATAATTCTCGTAATATTTGGAGGAGTGTTAGTTTTAACAAAGCCAAAAAGACCAGGAAGAAGAAAAGGGACAGTTTTACTGTATGGGGATGAATAGGGAGATTACAACAAAGTACAAAGTTGCAATTATAACGGAATCTCTGTGGAAGATGGCGGGTGCAAACAAGGTGCTAGAAGCTCTAGCAGAGGTGTTTCCTCAAGCGGATATATATGCACTATTTGGAGAGAAGGATTCCCTCTCTGCAAGCTTGAAGAAGCATAATATCTACTATTCTTTTCTCAATAAGGTGCCTTTTATTAAATATTTTTATAGATATACACTCCACCTTTGGCCTATGGCAGTGGAGCAATTTGATCTTTCAGAATACGATTTAATAATATCGAACACCTCTTCTGTCTCACATGGTGTCATAACTCCCCCTAACAGCAAACATGTATTGTATATAAATTCACCAATGAGATATATTTGGGATTTACAATCTTTGTATTTTGATGTTGTAAAGTTTGGATTTTTAAAAAGAGTAGCTGTACGTTTTCTTCTAGTCTTCAGTAGAATGTGGGATGTAGTAGCAGCACAGAGAGGTAGAATCCTCATAAGTAATTCTAACTTTACTGCAAAGAGAGTAGAAAAATATTGGGATAGAAAAGTTGATAAGGTAATATATCCTCCTGTTAATATATACAGAGGAAAGGTGCAAGCCAAAAGAGAAAACTATTATCTTGCAGGAGCTCCATTTGAACCAAACAAGAGAGGAGATTTTCTTTTGAAGTGTGCTAGTGAGATAGGGTTTAATATCAAAATAATGGGGACAGGATCAATGAGAAAGGGCCTTAAAAAGAAGTATTGTAAGTTTAAAAATATTGAAATACTAGACTGGGTTTCTGAAAAAGAAAAATGGGAATTAATATCAAATGCAAAAGGTTTTGTTGTTGCAGGTATAGAGGATTACGGAATTTTTTGTGTAGAAGCCCTGAGTTGTGGTACTCCTGTATTAGCATACAAAGGAGGAGGAAGTGTAGAATTAATCAAGGAAAATATTACAGGAATATTTTTTGATGATTGGGAGGTAGAAGATTTTAAGAAAGCACTAGACAGGTTTGAAAACAAAAAATGGGACTATATGGAAGTTGCGAAGAACTTAATAAATATGAACAGTAAAGAGGAATTTAAAAAGGAAATAGAAAAGATATTGGTTGAATAGGATTGCTATTTCTGATATTATTTTACTATACCTACGCCAAGATAGCTCAGCTGGTAGAGCATCTGTCTGAAGAACAGGGGGTCCCCAGTTCAAATCTGGGTCTTGGCACACGCGAGAGTAGTTCAGTTGGCTAGAACGACACATTGCCAATGTGTAGGTCGCGGGTTCGACTCCCGTCTCTCGCTCCAGAATATCTTTAATCATTTATCAACTCTAATGGTGGGGAAAATAGAAAATACCTACTCTTCATTACTTCGTCTCCTCTTTCCCTTTAAAAACTCACTTAGCCCATTTCTTAGCGCTCTACCTGTTTAAATACAAGATAATACCAATAATAACTAAAGTCATCTAAATCAAA
>JAAZGF010000033.1 GCA_012511375.1 Candidatus Dojkabacteria bacterium
TAGTACTTACAGCAAATGAAAGCATCCTTACAATATTAGAATCTACATCTACTATTATATACAACCAATCTCTCATCTTCTGGCTTTCATTTACCATATCTGGCAACTCCATTGTTTGCACACCAAGACTATGAATCTTCCCATACGCCATTTTGTCCAATATTGGTCTGGATAATCTTCTTAAAATCCTTGATGAGTATGACCTTACCATTCCTACAAGTGTAAAAAACAGATTTATAAGGAGAAGAATTAAGAGGAAAGGAAAAAGATCTTTTACCTCAGCTCCCTCTTGTGTAGCAATAGAGATTAATGTATCAATCAGCTTCGCAAATACATACATATCAACAACAGATCTAAGCCTAGAGATTATCTCTGAGAACAAAGACCCTAGTGTTGCCCATGGAGATATTTGCCAAGTAATTTTAAAAGTCCATAGAGCTATCTTAATGTACTCCTTAAAGGTAAGGTCCTTCTCCTTCTTCATTGAAATATATAATTACAAATTATACTGTTATAATAGCAAATAAAAGGAGTTTGAAGCAATATTGTGAACATCATCTGATTCTGATATAATGTATATAGGTAACATACAAACCTAATACCTCTCTTACATCAAAGTGCCACGGATTAACATAATTACCAAAGGGACTAACAACAACAATACGTAAAGTATCATATATTTGCTTTTTTGAGATTTCCCCATTTCAGAATTACCTAGATTTCTCTCTTTCTTCTTCATAGTAGTAAGATAAAGTATATGTAGAATTTCTGCGCTAGTCATTTTATACATAATATACTCTCTTGTCTAGACTTTTGAATTGTTATTCCTAAGAAGAGGATAAACAGATAAAACATTTACCATTTTTCTTACTGTTGGAATATGGAGTTAGTGTGTACACACAACTCCATGCAGTGGGGGTATACCCACACCGTCCAACAGTATTTGACTAAAGAAAACGTCTTTTCTTTAGTACTTTGTACTAGCGATCAACTAGCACAAAGGTTCTGTTGGTCGGCAAAAAACCGACCATAGGTGGCCGGTTGTAATTCATTTCTGTATTGAAATGCAAGGCGTTGTACCTACTATTAATATACCATATTTTGCCTTAAGTATCAAGTCTTTACACTACTTGTCATCGTTCATGACTACATACTACTTATTCATTCTTTCCATATCTTGTAGTCAAATGCCCTGAAGCATAGTAGGCTCTCCTTGTTTTTTGATTTATGCTGTCCAAATTATATAAAAAATTTATTATTACTGGATGAAATCTCTTCCAATCTATATTTGAGAACTCCTTATTTTTATCCAAAGCAGCCTTATCCAAGGCACTGAAATAGACATCCTCTAAAAGAGCCTCGTTTGAACGAGAATGAGCTCCAGTATTAACACCTAGTTGCCTTCCTAATAGCGCAGTTCTACTGGTTACTTCCATACTACCCCCCCATGCCCACATCCCCCCTGATTGTACAGTAAACCCTCTTTTTCGTATTGCATGATTTACAGCTAATTCATTTACCTGTTGATGTATAGCAAAGTTAACACTACTCGTAAATTTCCCTGTAAGACTTTCGACAAGTTTATCAACATTCTCAATTCCTTCCTTTACAGTACTTCGTAAATTTGCGTCCACTACAAGTTTCCGAACTTCATCTTCTATTACATTCTCTTTTCCAGAGATAAGGACATCCAAAAAGCTAGGTTGATTGTTCTCCTTGTTGTAATTAAGGGAAATGTATTTATATAAAGTATCAAAAAGTAGCTCAAAATCCCAATTCTCTCTTATTTCTCCGTCGAACCACTTATCAGACACCTTCGAGGAAATACTTTTAGAGAATTTTTCTAATGAGCCATCACTTTTAGAGTAGCTGACTAATTTCTTTAAATCTTCAATGTCGTATCCTTCAGATTTATACAGCACAAGATTCTCTCCAACTTCTTCAAATAGAGTATCAATCTCACTTCCAGCCGGCTTTACCAAAGTAGCATCCTCAAACTGTACAGTCTCTCCTGGGTTTACCGTCCAGTAAGTATCAACTGTATTTAAGAGTGTAGGTAGACCATTTGCTTTCATCATACTCTGGAATGGGGATATTAAAACATATCCCGCATCTCCCCATTGGCCTAACATATGATCTGAGACTTTATGATTCAGAGAAGTATGGATAGTATTCCTAAATAGTTTACCCCCAGTAGAATCAAATGTAGACCTTACCGAGTACCCATTCCGTTCTGACTTAGGAGAATATCTAGTAGCATGGACAGCACATAAGTCTTCCACCCTTAAAGCATCTTTATACTCTATATTTTGTTTTTCAATAATCTTCTCTTTATTTAGATCTTGCATTATCTTAACAGTATCCTCTACATAAGCTTGTGCTTGAGAATTTCCTAGCAAGGATAGCAACACTATCGCCTCCCCATCATTGTTTTGTTTCCCACTATATCCAGTATAATCCATAAAGTTTGTTGCTAATAATGCGTCTATCAATGCTAAAGAACTTTCGCTGTATTCTCCTCTGGCTATCTCTTCCCGCATTTTTGGCAATCTTTCGTCTGTATTTCCCATTTTAATTGCCAAGTCTAATACACCAATTACTGTTTTGTTTACTACGAAATGCTCTGTAGCCTCTGTTTGATTTTGCGTGTTTTCTATATATCGTTCATACTTTCGGAATTTTTGGTTACCGATCCAATTAGGTGCCTCTCCTAAGAATGTTGTTTTTGAATTATCCATTGTGTCATATGTTGGCAATTCCTCTCTCCCCTTGAAGGCAAATGTCTTTCCATTTAAAGAATAAATCTTGCGATAAAATCCTGCATTATCTTTTTCGAATCTAGGCTTTAACTCTTCCTGTATTAATTCATGAATTGGTACTTCATTTTTTTGTTCGCCTTCATCATTACTTTCTATCTCAGAATCCTCTACGGAACCAGATAAAGTTGTGATGTCATCGTCAATAGACATAATTATATTTGTAAAATATATCATACCCCATCAGGATAGTATACTAGAGGAAACCAAGAATTGTTCGACTATAGGTTGGCGGGATCGGGGTGACTCGACTTGAACGAGCGACCTCTTGCACCCCATGCAAGCGTTCTAGCCATCTGAACTACACCCCGTAGAGACATTATACTAAAAGTTAGATTTTTAAGAAAACTCTACTTTATCTCCAACGATACCTGATTAGGACTTAAAGAGGCACTAAGTTTGTATTGTGCATCACTTGGCACATTTGAGAATACATATGTACTAAAATCCCCCGTCCTCTCTGCAGTTAAAGTTATCCCAGAAGAAAGAGCAACACTCTCTGAGATACTTCCTACAACTCTATCCAACTGTAACTCTTCAAATATAACAACCAAGTCTCCATCATTGTTAAACAGTGCCTTTACAGAAGGTATCGGATTACTTCCAGTAGCAGTAACTACCCAAACTAACTTAAGTAATCCTGAAGGCCTACCATAGGTATACGCTGTAATAGAGGCACCCTCTTTTATACCTACTCCCTCTATAGCTTGATCCTCCCTTGAAAACTCCTCACTTCCTAAATCCATATCTATAGCCAATTCACCTGGATACTTTACCTCAAACAGTACTTCCCAAACACCATCTTTTACATACTCTGATGTTAACTTAAACGGAGTACTTGATACTACTCCTATATCATAAATCTCCTGATCAGCCTGTGCTGAAATATTATGATAAATTCTCAAGACTCCATCCTTATCTATTCTTTTCTCTTGCTGATACCCTATACCCGTACTATCTGCTGAAATTTTTTGGAAATCAAGCCTTAGAACACCTAAATTTGATAGATATGATGCTGTTACAAATGGCCCCACTGAATCTTCTTCCTCTCCACCCTTCTGTTTTAATGTAAATACAATCCTATGAAAACCATCCTCCTTACTCTGCTCTACCCCCTGAATTGAGAACTCCTCTTCTGTAAGCTCTCCCACACTCTGTGTCTCTATGGAGAAAGAGGAGAAGTCTGTATCCCCTGTATATTTGTAATCAGTTACTTTCTCTTTACTTTTACTCTCTTCTTTTTCTTGTACTTCTTCTATCTTTTGATCTTGATCTTCATCTTCAATCTCTACATCCTCCTTAGGTTTCTTTAATACAAAGTAAAGTATTCCTCCTAATACTGCTATTACGAGAATAATCCAAATAGCTTTTTTCTTCATATCTTTTTAATTAAAATATTATTATACATACTACCATTTTTAATGACTGTTTAAAATGAATTTAAGTTGTGATACTATGAATGCATGGCAAAAGAATTTCAAATTTCAGATACTTCTGACACTGTAGATGAGAAGAGCAAAGATGAGAAGTTAGAGAAAGAAGAAACTACAGAAAAACCTGCAGAAAAGGAAGAAGTGAAGGAAAAGAAGGAAGAGAAAGTAAAAGAGGAAAAACCTAAAGAGAAGAAAAAACTGTTTGAAAACTTTAATTGGAAAAAATTGCTTTTCCCAACAGCAGCAGTACTAACCTTAGTAGGCATTGGCCTCTTCTATTATTTTGGGATATTCAAATTTAAACCTACTCCAATACATGAAATCTTAACCTTAAATGAAATGTTTGTAGAGTCTGCTCCTTTTTCTACACTTAGAAAATCACTCCCATTACTATCAAAACCTAATGAGCCTCGAACAGAAGTCAGTCCTCTAAATGGATTACTCTTTTCTAAAAATGAGATGGATGAGATGAAGAAGAGAAGACCAGTTGCTGTCATGACAAATAATCATGTAGAGGCAAGACCACTCTCTGGTTTAAATAGTGCTGATATTGTAATAGAGGCAAATGCTGAAAGTGGTATTACAAGACTTCTAGCAATATATTGGAGTAAAGCCCCTGAGAAAGTTGGCCCTATTCGTAGCTTAAGACAATCATACCTAGAATGGGCAAGTGAATATGACCCACTCCTTATCTATGATGGTTGTGCACAAACAGATAATCCTAAAACAAATGCCTGCGGTAATGTTCACACATACAGCATGAGAATTATTGGAACTATTGGAGCTTGGAGATCTGCAGAAGGAGGTAGAGTAGCACCACATAATGAGTATAGTTCTGTTAAGAATGCATGGTCCTATGGAGAAAGAGTAAACTGGGATAATTTCCCTTCCAGTTTTGGTAAATGGGAATTTAAAAAGGATGCCGATGTAAAAGAAAGAGGAGCTAAAACTGTCATAAGAACACTTTTCCATACAAGACTATCAAATGGAGGACTCTATGATGTCATTTGGAAATATGATAGTTCTACAAATACATACTTAAGAGAAGTGGGAGGTAAGATAGATACAGATACTGAGACAAACACACAGATTTATGCTAAGGTCGTTGTAATACAAGAAGTTAATGTAACACCATCAGGAGATGATAAAGGAAGATTAATAACCACTACTACTGGAGAGGGAGATGCTGTCATCTTACAGGATGGGAAAATACAAAATGGAAAATGGA
>JAAZGF010000034.1 GCA_012511375.1 Candidatus Dojkabacteria bacterium
AGCCTTATTTATAACAAAACAATTCCCTTCCTCATCTTCCCCATCTTCTAGAAGAGGAAAAAATAGCTCTGATTCCTCAGGATCCTCCTCTTCAGGATAGCCTTTCATCTTCTGTTTATTATATATATCCTGAACCATTTCTCCTCCTTCCATAGCATACTGTGTCATATGATCAATCACCTCATTTTGAATTGCTGTATTTAGTGTGTTAATTGCAATTTGTAACAAAACCAAAGAACTCATACCTACAAGTAATATAGCTATGAGGGCTTCTACAAAACCGATTGCTTCATAAGTTGTTTTCCTCCATCTGTTAGTCATTAGGCGTATATATCTCTATTTTACCTGAAAGGTTTGCTATCGTTATTCTCCTTGGTTTTCCTGTACCTGTTAGAGGTTTGAATTGTATCGTTAAATGTACGATATCTACTGCAGACCGAGGGTTACCATCTGAATCATAGTTCAACAACTTCCCATCCTTATCATAGAAAAATGTTCTTCCAGAAACTGATTCAAAAAGAACATATCTAGCATCACCTTCAGGAAAGGTAACTACAGAAGCAGGAGGAGACATAGGTTTAGCATATCCCGAAAGAGAGTAAAGTGTGTTCGGATTTCCTCCTAGCTCTGTTTCGCAGAGTCCAGAAGGAAAGTCTCCCTCCACAGCAGAAGAAATAGGTAATGACCCGTTACCATCAAGATTTAAGGGAACAAAGGAGGGGTGTTCTGGTGGAATAAAGTTGGGTAGAGTTGATCTAGTAGTAATATCCCCATAATCTGAAAACCGAGAGCACCACTTAAACATTTTATATTCTCCCTCTCCATCACCTATCTTAGTAAAATCTATTCCCAATCCATATATCCAATTCTCCTTAGGATCTTTCTCTAGAAGCATAGCAGCTCTCTGAACCCCCCTTATATCTTGCTCTAAGTTCAACAGATATTCGTTCATCCTAATAGTGTTTCTTAATCCTCCAAATGATGATAACGACATAGTTAGCAGAGTAGTGATTATTGACATCACTATTAACAATTCTAAGAGAGTAAATGCCGAATATTTTTTCTCAAAAGTAAAGGGCTTCAAGACAGTTTTTGCTAATTCTAATATCTTAATCTAACACAATATCACTGCTTATTCAATATTACAGATTGGTGAACGCTTTCCTTTTTGATTTCCAAGCTGATCTGTCCATTCCCCTCAAAATGAACTCAGCTCCTGGATCCTCTGGTGCAACCTCCTTGTTTTGTATTCGATCATTTTTGGGATAGTCCATTGGTAGAATACCAATACCGTCTCCTTCACAGTAGAAACCTTTCTTTAAAGATAGACTCCCCCAATCTACAAACCCATCTAAGGAAACACATACTAAAACAAATTGCCCATCTGTTTCCTGTACATAGTAATAGTAGTATGCATCTTGTGCCCCTCCATCAAAGCCTTCCTTTAAGTACGGTTTTAATATTGCGTTACCAGGGCCTCGAAAACCTAATGCCTCTGCTAAAAATTCATTTCCTGGTATACAGCCATCTTTTGGAAAGCAGTTAGGGTCGTTGAGTTTACCCACTAAAGGATACCTACCAAAATCATTTTTAAAATCTACCAGTGTAGTATACAGAAGTCTTACTGCACTCTTACAATGTGCCTCCCTAGATTTTTCCAGAGCATATCTAGTACCAACAAGGGTTATCGATCCTAGTATCATCAATCCTCCAAGAACAAAAAGTATTTCAACTAACGAAAGTGCTCGGTATTTTCTCTTCATATAATATAATTTATCATATTCCTAAAAATTTAAGAAGTATATCAAATAGTTGATTGCCATATATTAAAGAAATCACAAATGAAAGGGAGAAGAATGGCATCATAGGAACCTTTATCTTCCTAATATTTTTAACTCCTTTGAATAATAGATAAAGAGCGTAGAGTAGGGCTATGATTATTCCTCCCCAAAAAGTTACTATATATTGTTGATACGGTATTAATATACCTAAACCCAATAGTACTAAGATATCTCCCACTCCAAATGATTTTTTGATTATATTTACTAATATTAGAAAAAGAGTAATAGCTATTGGGAGATAGAGATTTGTGGGATTAAGAATATATAGATAGAAGAGTAGACTAGATAGGAGGAGAAAGATATGTACTATATCTTTTGGAATTGCTTTGTATTTAATATCATAGGTGGTAAATACAAAAAGGAATAGTACTATTATCCAAAAATACCAAGTAATACTATTAAGAAAAAAAAGAAGAAAGATTAATCCTAGTACTAATTCAGATAAGGGATAGTATATGTTTATTTTCTCCTTACATTTTTTACACTTACCTTTCAGAAGAAAAAACCCTATTACAGGTATTAACTCTAACCAAGAAAGCTCTTTTTTGCAATATTCACAATGAGATTTAGATGTAATAATTGTAGGATACTTATACTTCTTCTCTATACGATAGATAGAGGCGTTCAGAAAGCTTGCCAAAGATGCTCCTAAAAAGAAAACACATAGATATATGATTAACATATATTAATTATATATCATTTAGTAGAAAGAGAAACCCCTCACAAGGAGGGGTTTAGTTAGCTAGATAGAAATATTTACTCCCCCTATGGTGTCGTCTGATCTTTCCCCCAGCCGTTACCGTTCCAGTCTGAAGTCTGTTCATCATCTTTTATCGCATCATAATACTCATTATCTACATCAACAAAATCAGTAGAAAAGCCTTGTGCATTCATAGTTCCTATGACAACTTTATCATCCTGGAATCCATTACCTGTACAGTAAATACCTCTGCCAAGTTCATCGTCATAACCTCCTAAGGTTACACAAACTAAGACGGCTTGCCTTACTCCTCCTAGACCCCCTTGAGTGAAGTAAGTGTAGGTTGCTGGCGAGCCTCCCTTGAAATCACCCTCTGTATATGGATAAAGTGCTCCATCACTTTCTTCATCTCCTGAACCTGTTAGCATATTTTGAATCGAGTCCTTCTCTGGAAACTGTCTATGCTCGGTATAGTATGCTTGTAAAGTTTGATATAACTGATCTGCAGCATTCTGATGTGCTACTCTGTTAGCTCTGTTAATAGCATATCTACCCGCAGCAATACCAATAACCATAAGGATTATTAATAT
>JAAZGF010000035.1 GCA_012511375.1 Candidatus Dojkabacteria bacterium
TGTGTAGGTCGCGGGTTCGACTCCCGTCTCTCGCTCCAGAATATCTTTAATCATTTATCAACTCTAAAGGTGGGGAAAGTAGAAAAACCCTACTCTTAATTACTTCTTCTCCTCTTTCCCTTTAAAAACTCTCTTAACCCATTTCTTAACCCTCTTCCTGTTTAAATACAAAATAATACCAATAATAACTAAAGTCATCAAAATCAAACTATTATTAACTGTATTAATAGCATTACTAATCCTCTCCCAATCAAAACCAATCTTGGATCCCATATATGCAAAACCATAAGCGTAAATAAAGGTAGGTACAAATACAGTAATAGAAAATACTACAAAGTTGTATCTAACATAACCTGCCACCAAGGTTGCAGCTACTCTAATCCAAGGTATGAATCTGGCAAAAAACAGATAGATGACTCCGTTTTTCTTAAAAGAGCTATATCCTTTCTGGTAAGAATCTTTCGAAACATTAATTAATTTTCCTCTTTTTTCTAAGAAACTAAGAATATCTTTTTTGTAGAAGTAAGAGCCTACTAAAAACGGGAAAACAGCCCCAGCAACTTCTCCTAAGGCAGCTACCAACGATATTTCTATTAAATTATTTGGTTTTAATGCAGCCAATGCTGCAATTACTATTTCAGCAGGGAAAATACCAAAGCATGCTATAAATACTCCCCAGTATCCAAATCCTCCTAACCATACAGCCAAATCGTGTAGTAATTGAGATATCATAATAGAAGTATACTATCAAAAAAGAAATAGTAAAGTAAATCATATTTCCATTCTACTCTTTCAATGCTAATATCTATACATCACTATGAATACTGAAGTAGAAAAGAAACCAAAAAGTTTTTTGAAAGAAAAGATGATGAGATTCAAGCCAGTTGTTTTAATAAAGGAGAATATTTTCCTGTTTTCTTTCTTCTTAATTTTTTCTCTGTCATTACTCTTTGGACTTTGGAATATCAATAGGTATGAGATTGTTAACATAAAAGGTAAAGACATAGAAAGATCTGTAGTAGAAGAAATAGAGGGGTATTTTAAAGAGCATCTAGAGTCTTCTAACTACTTTCTTTTTTCACCAAGAGAGTTTCAAGAAAGCATGTATTCAGATATTACACTATTAAAGAGTATCCGAATTGAAAAGGTTTTACCAAACAAGATTGTTTTGTTTGTAGAAATACACCAACCTAAGTATGTAGCTGAGCTTAGTTCCAATCTGTGTTTCCTTCTCTCTTCTGAAGGGTTTGTTTTGGAAGAAATCTTGGAAGATGATACTGAAGGAGGAGAAGAACTCTGTTTAAATTATGCAAGAGAGAATACCCTAATCTACTTCTTCTCAGAAGATATGGAAATTTCTGTTTTGGAAAATGGGAAAAGGAGATTACTTCTAATGGAGGATATTAACAAGGTAGTCGAGACAGTGGAGACATTTAATTACAAAATAGTTAGGATTAACTTAGAAAATGCAGTTTTAAAAATATATGATGAGAGTGACAGGGTTTTTACATTTTCTACATCAGATGATATACCAACTCAGCTTAAAAGGTTCCTAATTGTTATTGGAAAGATAAAGAATGATTCGTTAGAGTTTGGAAGTTTAGACTTGCGATTTGAGAGACCAGCTATGAGGGAGTAGGTATGTCTTGCCAAACTTCCTATTTTTGATTATATTATTAAATAGAACTTGTTTAATTGGAATTTTTGTATATAATAAATTTAAAGTTAATTTACTGCCTCTAAACAAATATGGCACGCAAAATAATAACAGCAATTGACGTGGGGTCTTCTAAAATTACAACTGTGATAACATCAGTTGAAGATAATCAGCAACCCACAGTGATAGGAGTGTGTTCTCATCCAAGTAAAGGGATAAAGAAAGGAGTAGTTGTTAATATAGATAATGCAACTAGTGCAATTTCAGAGAGTGTTACAGCTGCTGAAAGAATGGCAGGAGTTACAGTTTCAGATGTATATGTATCTATAAACGGAGAGCAGGTTACAAGTCTAAACAATAAAGGAGTTATAGCAGTTGCAGGGTCGGAAATAACAATAGACGATACATATAGAGCAATTGAGAATGCAAGAACCTTATCTCTTCCAGATAACCTTAATCCTATCCATATAATCCCGAGAGAATTTGTAGTAGATAATCAAGGAGGAATTAAATACCCAATAGGGATGAGTGGAGGTAGACTAGAAGTGGAGACACATATAATAACAGCACCCAACTCCTACTGGCAAAACATTAAGAAATGTATAGACCAAATAGGGTCAAATGTATACGACGTTATATTCACAGGGTGGGCTTCATCCTTAGCAGTGTTGACTGATACCGAGAAAGAACTAGGAGTCACAATGTTAGATATAGGGGCTGGTACTACTACTATATGTATTTTTCAAGAGGGTTCTATCATATATAGCGGCAGTATTCCTTTAGGGGGAAATAGTATAACTAGTGATATTGCTATTGGTCTGCAAGCTTCCTTAGAGGAAGCAGAAAAAATCAAAGTGAGTCTGAGCGATCTCTTAGACAATAAATCTCCTGAATCTAAGGTTAAGAATCTAGATTCAACACCTGCACTTTTAAGAAAGAAAGATGAACCAAAAGAGAAGAAAGAGAGGGGTGAGGACATAGATCTTTCTATTATTGATATAGACAAAAAAGTTTCTAAGGAGATGTTGCAAAAGATAATAGAGGCAAGATGCGAGGAGATTTTTGAACTTGCAAATGATCATGTTACAAAAGCAGGATATGAGATTGCTATGCCTGCAGGTATTGTACTGACAGGAGGGACAAGCCAACTTAAGGATTTAACCAAACTAACACAAAGTGTATTTGGAGTAGCAGCCAGAGTAGGGTATCCTTCTGGACTTACTGGAATGATAGAGGAGATTTCTGATCCCTCATACTCTACAGTACAAGGCTTGATAAAGCACGCTCTTGATGATGATGTTGAGATATCTTCTGGAGGAGATAAAGGGAAAGCAGATGTTTCTGGTTTCTTTAGTAAGATTGTAGATTGGTTTAAATCTTTACTGCCCTAGTAATTAATTTAACAGTAAAGCAGATATGTTAGTCACAACAAATGTAGATCCTATTAGCAAAATCAAGGTCGTGGGAGTAGGTGGAGGTGGTTGCAATGCTATTAATACGATGATAACGGATTACGATATTAACGGGGTTGAATTTATGGCCTTCAATACAGACGCCCAAGCCCTTAAGATTTCCCAAGCACCAGTAACACTTCAACTAGGAGAAGAACTAACTCAAGGATTAGGTGTAGGAGGAAACTTTGAGTTAGGGGCACAAGCTGCTGAAGAAAGTATAGACCAAATACAGGAGTATCTTGAGGGTGCTAATATGGTTTTCATTACAGCTGGAATGGGAGGTGGAACTGGAACAGGGGCGGCACCAATAGTTGCTGGTGTTGCAAGGAACATGGGCGCTCTAACAGTTGCTGTTGTGACCAAACCTTTCGATTTTGAAGGAAACAAAAGAAAAGAGGTAGCAGAAGAGGGCATTAACGCACTTAGAGACAAAGTGGACACATTAATAATAGTTCCAAATCAAAGACTCTTAGAAATAGTAGATGAGAGTGAGCAGCTTTCTTTTATAGATGCAATGAAAAAAGTAGACTCTGTTTTAGCAGAGGCTGTTAATAGTATTTCTAATTTAATTAGTGAAACAGGATATATTAATGCGGACTTTAATGATGCTAAGTCTGTTATGGAAAATGCAGGAACTGCTCTTATGGGTATTGGTAGAGCAAGTGGTGAAAACCGAGCAGAAGAAGCTGCTAGACTTGCTACAACAAGTCCACTTCTGGATATGTCCATAGAAGGAGCTACAGGAGTCTTGTACAATGTTGTTGGTTCAGACCTAACCTTACCTGAGATTAGTTTAGTTTCAGAGTTAATTAAAGAAGCCGTTGATCCTTCTGCTAATATTAAATTTGGAGCACAGATAGATCCAGAGGCAGGAGATGAGATTTCAATAACAATAGTAGCTACCGGATTTGATGAAAGTAAACAAGTCTTTACAAAGAGACAGCAAGAGGATGGAGGGTTATCATCTGTTAGAAATTTTGGATTTGATATGGAAGAGAAAATAGATCAAGTAATAGAAAAGGAAGAGGAGCTACCTACAGTACTAGATAACAAAGAAGAGGAAGAGCTACCATCTTTTGAAGCTATAAATGAAGTAGAGGAGAAAGAGGAAGAAATTACAAGAACATTACCAGAGGATATGGGAGATGATCCTTTAGATGTGCCAGCATTCATGAGGAAGAAAGGTAGCAAGTAATCTTTACTAATGGTATAACCTCATATGTCTTTTCAACAACTCAGACCAAGAAAAAGGCTTAGCTTTGATTGGAAAATATTACTCCCCCTATTGCTAATTTCAACTATTGGAATAACATCTCTTCTTTCGACTACGGTATTACCAGGAGGAGGCTTTGGTGATTTAGATATAGTATACAAACAGGTTCTCTTCATACTAATAGGGATTATTTTTTATACAATAATAACCTTCTTTGATATTAGTTATCTAAAACATTGGCAAGTAATACTATCCATATACCTATTTGTTCTCATTCTCCTCTTAATTACTCTTTTCTTTGCCCCTACTATAAATAATGTAAAAAGGTGGTTAGTTATAGGGGGGATTCAGGTACAGCCCTCAGAAATAGCAAAAGTAGCAGTTGTCCTGATTACAGCAACAGTACTGTCTAAAAAAGAGAAACTTAATGAATGGGTGTTATTTTTAATATCTTTTCTCCTTACTCTACCCCTTGCGATTTTAATCTATTTAGAACCAGATGCAAGTATGGCATTTTTAGTCATTATCATATGGTTTCTTGTTGCATTTCTAGGTTTAAGTAACCCTGTAAGAAATACAATCATTCTTCTTGTAGCAGGATGTATTTCTGGCTCCTTTCTGCTTAACGCAATAACAGGGAATCCAATGTGGTATCTCTTAATAATACCTGCACTAGTATTAACAGTTTTCTCTCTTTACTCAAGAGTTACTTGGAAAGGTATTTTAATGGTATCGATAACCCTTTCTCTTCTTCTTGGACTCTCATCTTCTTTTTTCTGGAACAAAGGATTATTACAAAAATATCAAAAAGACAGAATAGAGGCTTTTTTGAACCCATCGGAAACAGAGCAAGATCTTGGGTTTAATGTAAATCAATCAAGAATAGCTATTGGCTCTGGGAGATTTTTTGGAAAAGGTTTTGGAAACGGGACACAAAGTAAAAGACAGTTCTTACCAGAACATCAAACAGACTTTATCTTTGCATCCTACGCTGAGGAATCAGGATTGGTAGGCAGTCTCTTCCTTATGGGACTCTATGCTTTTTTAATAGTATTCTGCTTCTCAATCGGTATGGCTAGTTCACAAGACCAACTCTATTCCCTTATTGCGGTGGGAATAGGAATTAAATTACTTTTTGAAATCTTCATTAACATAGGTACAAACACAGGTACAGTTCCAGCTACAGGCATAGCACTTCCCTTAATGAGTGCCGGGGGTAGCAGTGGAATTATGACCTTCATCTCATTTGGTTTAGTACAAAACATACTCAATTATGTAAAGAGGATTAGAGGTGACAGGAGTAAAGAAATAGTGGAATTCTTCGAAAACTAAGTCTTTTGTTTGACTTTTTAACAATATTAAACTAAAATCTCTTGCGATGGAAACAAACAAAAAGAAAGCAAAATTTGCAGTTATAAAGATATCTGGAGGTCAGTTAAAAGTATCTGAAGGAGATCAGTATGAGGTAGGCAAATTAAAAGGCAATAAAGGAGACAAGATCACTATAGAAGAAGTTTTGCTAATACATGATGGAAAAGATACTAAGATAGGAACCCCATATGTAGAAGGAGCAAAAGTTACTTTAGAAATTACTTCTCAGAAGAAAGGAGAAAAAATAGATGGTCTTAAATACAAAGCTAAAGCAAGATATAGAAAGAGATACGGTTTTAGACCAGAAATTACAAGAGTAATTGTAAAAAAGATAGCATAAAAATGTCCAAACAATATTTTTTCCAAGCAGGAACATTTCCAGACCTTTCGTATGCTGAGCTTGTAGCTATGTTTAATACCTATCATCTCAATACGGACAGTATTCACAAGTATTCCGAAGAGATCTTACTCATAAAGGGAAAAGATATTCCTGAAAATATTTTGATAAAAATTTTTAACAGAATGGGTGGTTTTGTTAGATTTGGTCAAATTATTGATAATCTAGATACATTTTTAGATGAATTTGTCTTAAAGGAAAAAATTACGTTTGGAGTAAGTGTTCTTGGTAATGCAGATAAAGGTGATTTAAGATATATCAAGAAGCTTTCAAATGAGATAAAGAGAGGACTGAGAGAACATGGGATATCTTCGAGGTTTCTTATCCCTTCTAAAGGTACAGTACAATTAAATGCTGCACAGATAATAAATAATGATGTTTTAAAGAAAGGGTTTGAATTACTAATACTAAAAAATGGCAAAGAGGAGCTCTATGCAAAATCCCTCTCTATTCAAGATTTAGAGGGGTATGTAGAGAGAGACATGGATAGACCATACTCTGATATTAAAATGGGTGTATTGCCCCCTAAGCTTGCCAGAATGATGATTAATTATGCTTCTGTGGATAAAGGTATAGTATGGGATCCTTTCTGTGGTTCAGGGACAGTACTGATGGAGAGTGCTGTTTTAGGGTATGATTTTCTAGGATCAGACATCGATGATGATGCACTAAAGTATTCTCAAGAAAACATCTTATGGTTAAATGAAAAGGGATATATGGGAAATATTGTTTATGATATCTTTAAATTTGATGTAAAAAACCCTGATAAAGAGATAGTAAAAAAGCTCAAGAACACAAGTATTTCTGCAGTAGTATGTGAGCCCTTTATGGGACCTCCTCAAAAGAGAACTCTTTCTCAAGAGTATGCACAACAACTTCTTAAAGAAGTAAAAGATTTGTATCTTTCCCTTTTTGAAACATTAGATGAAAGAATAGGGGTTAGAGGCATAAACATGGTTTTAGTAATACCCTCCTACAAAACAGACAAAGGTTGGGAAACAATAGGGATAAGGGAAATAGCAAGTAAAAGATGGGAGCTGCTAAATAGCAAATATTCCCCAAACAGAGACTTGAAGTGGAGCCGAAAAAATAGTATTATCACAAGGAACATTTTTATACTACATAGAACCTAGTATAACTTAAATTAATAGAGGCAAAACATGGCAAAAGTTGCGGCAGCAGCGACATCAACAAACTTTGGTACAGTTGCAGGAAAAAGATTAGGAATTAAAAAATACGCTGGAGAAAATGTAAAAGCAGGCAATATTATTGTTAGACAAAATGGAACAGTGTATCATCCTGGAAATAATACATATATGTCAAAAAATTACTCTATTCACGCTAAATTAGACGGAGTTGTCAAATTTAGAAGGATGTCTGGGTTTAAAAGAGGGAAATTTTACATAGATGTGGTAGAATCAAAATAGTATGTCCAAGCCTAAATTCATACAGATAGAGAGCAAGAATGCTCTTTTAGAGCTACTTAAAGAAGGAAGAGAGTTTGAAAAAATCTTCCTAGTATCAAATGCCTTTAAAGATCCAAAAACAAAAGAGATAGTAGAGATTGCAATTAAAAGAAAGATTCCAATTCGCAAGGTTTCAAGAAGAGAAATTAACAGAAGATTAAGAACATCATCATCGGAAAGTATCATAGGATATATGTATTCTGACAATATGTGGGATTTAGAGGAGCTTCTAGAAAAAATATATTCTGAAAAAAAACAACCTTTCTTTTTAATCTTAGATAATCTTAAATACACCCAAAATATTGCAGCTATAATGAGAACGGCATTTGGAGGGGGTGTTAACGGTGTTATAGTTAATCCTCAAAAGAAGAATCTAATCTCTAACGAAACTTTAAGAATTAGTATGGGAGCTGCAGAAAGAATTCCTCTTGTAGAAATGAATCTTTTTGCTGCCCTTAAAATATTAAAAGAAAACGATATTAAAACATATGCTGTTCACATGCAGGGAGAACATTACTACGAAAAAGACCTAAGAGGACCGCTAGCTTTTGTCTTGGGAGCAGAAGATGTAGGAATCTCTGCAGGTATCTTAGAAAGAACAGATTCTTCCATATCAATCCCAATGAGGGAAGGTGTTGGTTCTCTAAATGTAGGAGCATCAGCCGCAGTATTGGTTTATGAAAAACTAAGACAAGAGGTTTCTAATTCCTAGATAATTTTGTTAACTAATTCTTGTAGCTCATCTTGTGTATTGTATCTGATGACGACTTTTCCACCTTTTGACATCTTTACCACACTGGCCGTAAATCCTAATCTTTTACTTAGTAAGTTAGAGTATCTTTCAGTTTCTTTATCACTTTTCTTCCAAGTTTTGGTAGATGTTCCTCTACCGTAATTCATTTTACGAACTAATGCCTCTGTTTCTCTCACACTCATTTCTCTTTTAACTACTAAATCAGCTGCAGCTATAAGGGAAGTTTCATCCTTAATCCCAAGTAACGCTCTAGCGTGTCCTTCACTTAATTTCTCATTTAATACATCTTCTTTTACTTCTTTTGGCAAATGGAGTAACCTTATCTTGTTTGTAACGGCGACTCTACTTAACCCAACCTTTTTTGCTATCTGGTCTTGTGAAATACCAAACTCATCAGTCATTTGTTTAAAAGCATTCGCTTCTTCTAATGGGTTTAAGTCCTTTCTTTGTAGATTCTCAATCAATGCAAGCTCTAGCATCTCTTGCGGAGAGCTATCTTTTATAACAACAGGTATTTTGCTCAACCCAGCTAACTGTGCAGCCCTTAATCTTCTCTCTCCTGCTATTAAAAAGTATTTACCATCTGTTTCTGCACTGGTAATAATTAATGGTTGTATTATTCCCTTCTCTCTAATAGAATCGGCTATCTCTATTAGCTCTTCTGGATCAATATGCATTCTTGGTTGATAAGGGTTAGGCTCTATGCGATTTATATCAAAACTAGGGTCATAGGCGCTAGCAGAGTTATCTATCTCATTAGCATCTATTAAGGCCGCTAATCCTTTTCCTAATCTAGGTGAGTTATTCATATTCTTAATGTGTTAATTTAAAGTTTAAATTTATCAATAAATTCTTTTGCCAATTTCTTGTAGGCTAGGGCACCTGTAGATTTATCATCATATTCAAATATAGTTTTTCCATATGAAGGAGCCTCTGAAAGCCTTACATTTCTAGGAACAACTGTACTAAATGCAGTATCTTTAAAAAACTCTTTTACGTCTCTGACAACATTCTCAGAGAGTTTGGTCCTGCTATCATACATAGTTAATATGACTCCACCTATGGAAAGTTTAGAGTTTATTCCTTTAATTAATTTGGTTGTTTCAATTAATTGGCCTATTCCCTCTAGAGCAAAATACTCACATTGAATTGGGATGAGGATACGATCTCCAGCAGTTAGTGCATTAATTGTTAAAAGGCCAAGAGAGGGAGGGCAATCTATCAAAGCACAATCGAAATCATCACTAGCTTTACTTAGGGCTTTTTTAAGTAACGATTCTCTAGAGAGCATATTGACCATCTCTATTTCTGCACCAGCCAGAGAAAGATGAGAGGGGACTAAAAAAAGATTTTTTGTAGAAGTAGTGACAAATACAGAGGAAATTGGTTCATCCTCTATTAATACATCGTATATGTTCTTGTATGGAGCTTCATTGGAAGTGTCCCAGCTATGTTTGTCAAACTGTTGGGTGAAACCTAGTCCCGAAGAGAGGTTTGATTGAGGGTCCATATCAACAGCCAGTACTCTCAGGCCAGTCATTGCCAAGGCAGCACTGAGGTTCATTGCAGTAGTGGTTTTACCTACGCCTCCTTTTTGATTTGCTATTACAAAAATTTGCATATTTCTACTCTATCATGTTTCACAAAAGATATCTACAGAAACTGATACTCTTGGTGGTGAACAATCCTAAAATCAGGAAAAGGAAAGTACACAATCCATGCTTTTCCTTTGATATCATCTAGGGCAATTGGACCAAATGTCCTGGAATCTGAGCTATGTGGCCTGTTGTCACCACAAACAAAGTATTCTCCCTCTGGAACCTTTTTTGACTCTCCCTCTTTAAGGAAATCACCACCATTTGTATATACAGAATCATCAAGATAGGCTGATTCCTCTAAAAGCTGATCGTTAATATATAGTTGGCCATCTTTTAACATTACAGTATCTCCTGGTAAACCAATTATTCTCTTTATAAAGTCTTGTGTACTAGAGTATTTAAATATAATGACATCACCTCTTTGTGGACTCTTAAATCTGTATGTTACCTTGTTTGCCATTAGATACTCTCCATTTTTGTATGTAGGATGCATTGAGTTCCCAACGACCTCGTGAGGTGTCATTATAAAGATGTAAAGCACAATGGATATTACAAGTGCAACAACCACTGTCTCTAAAAAGGATAGTATAAATTGTCCTACAGAGGAAAACGCTGAAGCGATTTTTTCTTTACTGTCTAATTCTTTTTCAGATGGTATCTCGTACATATGTTTATCAAAAAATATTATAGAGTCTGATAATAAGGATAGTAGAAAATTATGGAATATGCAATTATTTTAGTATTATCTCAAAAGTCAATACCGCTACGGGGAATCGAACCCCGGTTTACAGGTTGAAAACCTGTTGTCCTAACCGTTAGACGATAGCGGCACAACGAGAAGATTTTACTATAATAAGCTCTCTTTGTGAAGCTATTTACCCTTCTCAATATCTCTTAAGATTTGTTGTTCTTCAGCAAATGTAGCTCTTTGATATAGATTTGACTCTTTATCAAAGACAAATCTTCTTTTACATTTACACTCTAACATTTTTCTGTTTTCTGAAAGATCTCCTATTTTCCTACATTTTTCTAAAGGGGACGTACAACCTACGCACAGTTTTCTTTCTAAAAGTACCTCCTGAAAGGGTTTTATAATTCTTTTAAACATCTTTTTCCTTAATTAAGTATATATCTGCCGAAGAGAGGACTCGAACCTCCACGGGATATCCTCCCACATGCTCCTAAGGCATGCGTGTCTGCCAGTTCCACCACTTCGGCTTGTAACACAAGCACTATTTTACTAAATATTAGCTATTAATAATAGGGTAGGGATTATCTTAGAAGTGAATATAATTTCTTCTTACTTTGTTAAAAGGGATATATTCTAACTGTCCTCAAATCCACTCTCTAGTTCGCTATAAATTTTTACAAATTCTCCTTCTGTATACTCAGTACTATCTAATACCTCTTTCTGAGTTAAACCCTTTTTAGGAACGTCTTTTCTAAGCTTGTCTAAGGTAGTTTTTTTATTCATTTCTTTAATTCATTAATTAATGTCTCTCTAACATCATTGGGGTTTGCAGTACCTTTTGTATTTTGCATAACCTGTCCTACCAAAAATCCTAATGTCGATTCTTTCCCTCCCATATAGTCATTAACTGCTTTACTATTGTTCTTTATAGTGTCTTTTACTATTTCTACTAAATTGTCAGTAACATTCTCCTTCTCTTCTTTTATCTTCTCTAATTCTTTTTTAATATCCTTCCCATTCTCTAGTGAATCTTTTAATATCTCTTCTCCTTTATTTTTAGTAATAATCCCATTCTTAAAAGCTAAGATTAAAAGAGTTAAATCAGCAATATCAATGTTTAAGTTTCCAATAGCAAAGATAGTTCCCATTAACCAGTTAGAAGCTTCTAATGCAGCCTCTTTCTCGCTTAACTCTTTACTAAGCTGTTTTTGTAATTTTTCAAAATAGTACGCATTTTCTTTTGTAGAAGAGATAACCTCAGCAGCGTATTTGGATATATCCCAATCTTTAATATATCTCTTAATCTTTTCATTTGAGAGCTCTATTAACTCTTCTGATATCCTTTCAATATCTGTACTACTAACCTCTATAATGGGAATATCAGGATCGGGTGTATAATTGTAATCCTCCGCATCTTCCTTACTTCTTTGAAATACAGTTATATTTCTATCAGCGTCCCAACCTCTTGTTTGCTGTATTATTTCTTCCCCCTCTTCTATACATTTAATCAATCTCTCTCTTTCGTATATTATAGATTTTTCAACTGCTGTAATTGAACCAATATTTTTTACCTCTATTTTGGGATTTAATTTGTAATTCCCTTTTGGAACTATCTTACCGTCTTTGTATTCCCACTTCCCTTTCTCCTGTACAGAGATGTTTGGCTCACATCTCATCTGTCCTTTCTCCATATCCCCCTCAGAGATATTCAAATATCTAGCAATTTTTCTCACTTCTGTTGCAAAATCTTTAGCATCCTTAGGAGTTCGGATACAAGGCTTAGTTACTATTTCTATTAATGGTACACTAGATTTGTTGTAATCAATTAAAAAATATGATTTCCCAGAACTTTTTTCTGTATGGTGTGTGGACTTTGCTACATCTTCTTCTGGGTGTATTCTTTCTATGTCTATTCTGACTCCATCTACCGTTTCTACATACCCATTAGAACACAAGGGATTGTTATACTGGCTTATCTGATAACCTTTGGCTAGGTCAGGGTAGGAGTAATGCTTTCTGTAAAAGTGTATTTCGTTTTCAATGTTACAATTTGTCCCAAGACCCATTAAGATACAGAGCTCTATCGCTCTTTTATTAACCAGAGGTAAAGGAGCGTCTGGCAAACCTAAACAAACAGGACACACCTGAGTATTTGGCTCTTTCTGGAAGTATTTAGCAGGACAAGTACAAAACATTTTTGATTGAGTGTTTGTCTGTATATGTATTTCAAGTCCTACGATTAGATCGTATTTCTCTGTATAGATTTTGGATGGTTTGTTTTTAGGCATCATGTAATATTATCAATTAAGTTTTATTATATCAATTCCTCATCTTTAGGAGTCATCTCCTTTGTTAAGATGTAAAAGGTACCTCTTCCTCGACCCTTCTGTTTAATATATTTTTTCTCTACCATATCTTGCAAATCCCTATACGAGGTCATAAAGGAGACACCCATCATTTTTGTATACTTACTTCTGCTAATCTTACTGTTTACCGCTAAGTAATCTAGTAGCTTTATCTGTCTTTGGTTTAGATGAAGTTCCAGTGATCCTCTCTTCCTTACTTTAACATCATATGTTTCTTTAAATTCCCTATTTGTCTCAATTGCGGAAAGGGAAAGAGTGTAGAGTAGGGCTTCTAGAAATGTTGTTAAGTCCATTTTGCTTTTTGATAGCTTGAACGCTGCTAGAAGATCATCGTTAATATTTTCTATACTCTTAAAAAAAGGAATAATATTTTCAGGATTATATCCATATTTTTTTGTAAGCATCTCTAGCATAATTATGGCTGTAATTTGATTTCCTGTTAAAAAGGGTGCTTTATCTATGAATTCATACAGTAGTATTCCCATTTTAACTAGTTTGTGATTACTATCTGTTCCTAATACTATCCAGTCAAACAACTCATTGAAATGATTCTGCATGTCGATTTTAGGATAATAGTCTCTTACTTTGTACCAAGTATCGTATATTTCATTTGGTTTTTTAGATAAATCTCTTAATTTCCCTAAATCCCAATCATCTACAATCCCCTTGAAAGCTAATTTGTTAATATGAAAAGCTAAATCTAACGAAGGTTTAAGGGAATTAGTATTGTCATATGACTTAACAAAATCTTTGACATTCCTAAAGTTAGTGAAAAGCCTAAAAGTTTTTTTCTGAGATGGCATCTCTTGTCCTCTTTGAATGAGAAGTGATTGATTGTACCCAATGGGATTGCCAACCATTGCTCCTAAGCTTTGTATATCTTCTGCTCCCAGTTTTTCTTCTAAGAAGAACTGGTACTTTTCAGGCAGTTGTCTATGCTTAAATTCTGAAATGGATATCTCATATTTAACAATGTACTTAAGTAGTAAGTTTGTAATTGTATATTTAGGTGTTCTCATTGTTTTAGTAATAGCTGATGGATGGCTTCGAACCATCGACCTGTCCCTTACGAAGGGAATGCTCTACCAACTGAGCTACATCAGCAATGTCTGAATATTGTAACACACGTTGTTACGAGAAGACAAGAGTTGTTAGAAGATTATTTCTTCTCCTTTAAGACTTAAAATCTAATAAAGCCTTTCTCTTACTCGTATTGTTGTGACCTTTACATAAGGATTTCTGTCTAAACTTACAGAACCCTTTCTCTCCTCTGCTACTTTAGCAAAATCTATAGATCCTGTCTCCCATCCTTCAAAATCCTCAGAAGATTTTGATGTAATTTCCCACCCTTTCTCTACTAAAGCTTTCTCATACCATTCTATGATTTCATCAATTGTACTATCAATATCTATCTTAGCCTCTATGTCGAACTCATCATACGAAGAAGCGGTAACAAGACCTCCCGGTAAAGGGATATCTGTAGGAAATTTATCAGTAATTAACTCTTTTTTCTCTAAATCTCCATCAACTGTTTTTTCCGTACTTTTACTGTAGGAAAAGTCTTCGTCCTCATCTTCTTCTTCGGAGGTATCTATAAATTTGTCTGCTTGCTCTATCAATTTTTCTCCCTCCTTGTTTAACAGAGAGACCCCTTGTTTTAGCAATACTTTTATTACAAAGAATCCAACGGCACCAAGGACAAGAAGGAATACAAAGATTCCAATAATGACATAAAGAAGAGTTTTTGATTTTTTCTCTTCTTGAACAACAGGAGCTTGTTCTACATTCTCCTGTGTTTTCTTTGTTTCATCCATATTTTAATAGTTAAAATTTAAATAATTAATTAGTTAAAGAAAGAACTTACTGTCACAACAGGAGATTGTTGTTGACTAGTTCTTTCTATAGATACAATTCCTCGTATTGGTTCGTATCCTTCTGTAATCTCTCCTTCTTGAACAGAACGATACTCTATACTAGAGGAGAACCAAGTTTCATTTTCTGCTTGAACTATTTGATTCTCTATTATCCATCCTTTCTCTACAAATTTAGATATATACCAATCAAACAATTCCCCGGCAGTAGAGTTGACCTCTATTACAACAGAAACATCTAAAACAGTTTCTTGAGAAGATAGTACAAAGCCTCCAGGAAGTGGGATTTCAGAAGGAAAACTACTCAAGATCATATCTTTTCCTTCAAGTTCATCCTCAAAACTTAATTCTGTTTTTTTCTCAAACATTAACCCTTGTTCTGTTTCAACTAGAACTGGTTCACTATCTTCCTCCTCAAGTTCAAACGGTTTAAGCTCAGTTTTTTCTACTTTGCTATTCCCGTCGTCAGAATGATAGAAGAAGTCTTTAGAGATAACACCTGTTGTAACAAGAATAAAGGTAACAGAAAGAAGTACTGCTAACACGCCCGCAGAAATGTAGAGCAAATTTCTTTGCTTCTTTTTTTTGTCTGCAAATTCCTCTTTGTTTTGCATAGGTAGATGATAAAAATTTATAATGATAGCAATGCTATCCTGTATAAACATTTTTACATTATATTAACCTCCTGTCAAATACTCAGGAGTTAAAACAATACATACTATAAGTTAGCGGGATAAGCGAGAGACGGGATTCGAACCCGCGACCTTCTGCTTGGGAAGCAGACATTCTAGCCAACTGAACTACTCTCGCAGTACACCCATTTTACTAGGTAAGCCTACTATTCTCAAGAGATATTAAAGTATTTTAGTCTAAAGAGATAATTCTTTTTTAATCATACTCCAGTCTGCTTTTAGTTGTTCTCCTAATTTCTTTGCAACGGAAGAAGTGACCTCTGCGTCTTGTTTAAATTCTTCTACAACCTCAGACACCAATGATTTGTATGTATCCTCATTTATTTTCCCTCCTGCCTTTTTAACTTGAGCTATCTTCTTATCTATTTCTTTTCTTGCCTCAGCGTACAAGTCAGTAGCCTTTTCCTTTAAATCAATTGCAAGTTTCTTTATATCTTCTCTTGTTTCAGCACCAGATTTAGGAGCTAAAAGAATACCAGCAATACCTCCTCCAACGATACCTAAAACGAATCCTTTAATGAAAGACTCTGCACTATTGTTACTCATTATTTTAAAAACTAAACTTAATTACACGACACATATAGTAATCTATCTATGTATTTTAATCAAGCTAA
>JAAZGF010000036.1 GCA_012511375.1 Candidatus Dojkabacteria bacterium
ACATTGATGCTAATGAGAAAAGGTTAACAATTGATGGTAATGTAAAGAGAATAGCAAAGGTAATAGAAGGAGATGAAATTAGGATAAGGCCAGTTATAGAGGTAAAAATAAAAATATCTGGAGAGATAAAGAGTATAGAGACTGTAATTGTAACAGATAGTATATACCCTGTAGTTTTGGGTAAAAACGATCTAAAAGGTTATTTAATTGATACTAGTAAAACATTTAAATAATATGAAAACTTACAAAGAATATTTAAAAGAAGCAGGAAATGTACATTTGGCATACTATGTACAGGCAGCAGATAAGTTAGGGATTAGATACGAAGTCTTGGTTAAGAGCCTTTTGGCAAAGTTTCAGAATGAAGGAAAAAGTTGGTACATTATAAATACCGCTACCCCACTAACCACCACAACTAGTACTACCATTTGCAAGAGGAAACAGTTAACAAACCTTGTCCTGAAAAAAGCAGGACTACCAGTTCCGATCCAAGAAGATTTACAAGTTCCAATAGATGCGATCAAGTTTTTTGCTGAATACAAGGATATAGTAATTAAACCCACACAGCAGTTAGGAGGCATAGGAATCACTATATTACCTCAAAATGAGGAGCAGGTTCTTAAAGCTTTTCAAAATGCATTAGAGAAATCGAAGTCCTCTAGTAAAAGTAAAGTTCTAGGAGAAGAATTCATACAAGGAGATAACTACAGGCTCTTAGTTCTAGGTAATGAAGTTATTGGAGCAGTTCGCAGAAAAGCGGCCCATATTGTAGGAGATGGAAGAAACACAGTAAGAGAACTAATTGCACAAACAAACAAATCCCGAGAAGAGTCTCTTCTTAAGCCAATTCCCATCGATAATGAAACTATTTTAAAATTAAAAAGAAGAGATCTTAACTTAGAATCAATTCCAGAAGAAAATGAAGAAGTATCCCTAAGATACAATTGTAACCTTACTACAGGAGGAACTACTCAGGAATGCATGCAGGAAGTCCATGATTTTTACAAACAAATGGCAATAAAAGCAGTAAAAGCTGTTGGTGCAGAATTTGGAGGTGTAGATGTAATAGCAGAGAATATTTCTAGACCTAGTAAGTGTGCTATCAACGAAATTAACTACAATCCTGGTTTAAGAGTCCATTACCGAGTAGATAAAGGAGAGGTTGTTGATGTAGCATTACCAATAATGAAGTACATTCGAGATAAATATCTAAATTCATAGTAATACAAATGAACAAAATACAAGTTCTACAAGGACTAAACCTTCAGTCAGATATTTCTTCCATTATTATTACATTACAAAAGACAGATTCAATAACAAAACTCCTAGATTTAATCAAAGGTTTTCACCCTATATTTATGAAAGAGTACAAATTTGAAGATGGAAAGGTAATTATCAGATCTAAACTAACTTTCCTTTGGAGAGAAATGGCAGAGACCTTAATACAACTCTCAGAAGAGAAGATATCTTACGAAGATGCTAAAGAGTATGTCCTCAACCAACTCATTAAACAGAGAGTTAAATCTATGTCCACGATTCCAATACTTCATACTGCACACACCCTACTCTATGAAGTGACTCCAACAGTAATAGAGAAAGACTTAGTCCCATCTGCAGAAGAAGGATATAGCTATACATGGAATAGATATTATACATTGGGTAGTGGGAAAAATTCAGAGATTACTTGCTCAATATCTAGCAGTAAAGATTCACATTTTGCAGTTAAAACACAGAGAGATAAGTGGAGTACTAATGAATATATGCAAAGGATGGGTCTTGATATCCCTAAATGGGAAGTAGTGAAAGACAAGGACCATATAAAGAGAGTCTGGAATGATTATGAAAAACCTGTTGTTATCAAACCCACAGGATTAACTGGAGGTTCAGGTGTTACAGTTGGAATAAATAGCATAGAAGAAGCATTCAAAGCCTTTGATATTGCTCAGAAAAATACACTTAGGCACATAGATAAAAAATGGCAACAAAAAATAATGATTGAAGAGCAGGTAGAGGGAGACAAGAATGGAGCAGACTACAGGTTGCTCGTTATAGATGGTTGTTTAAAGGTTTGCACAAAAAGGATCCCTGCTTTTGTAATAGGAGATGGCAACTCCACTATTGAACAATTAATAGAGAAAGAAAATAAAGATCCTCGTAGGGATATCTCTAACCCTGCTCATACATTAAAACCAATCGTTATAAATGACCCTATGACAAGATTATTAGAACAGAAAGGTTTAACACTTTCCTCTATTCCTAAAAAGAACGAACAGGTTTATGTAAGAAATGTAGCAAGTATGAGCCAAGGAGGCACAACCGAAGACTATACTGATAAAGTTAGTCCTGAAGTTAAGATTATGGTTGAATCTCTTGCCCAAAGTACTCATGCCTTCGTATTAGGAGTAGATGTAATAGCTAATGATATATCTAAACCATTAACAAAAGATAATGGAGGGATATTAGAAATCAATACCATGCCTGAGTCCTACCTTAATTTTTTCCCTACAATAGGCGAACAGAGAAAAGATGCTTTAGAGTTTTTTGTAAAAAGATTACTAAAAGATAATAAAACGAAGCAAATAGTTACAATTGGATATTTTGAAAAAGATATTCCTACCCTACTTAAAGAAAAGAACCCTTTTAAATCATATTTAAACAAGGGTGATACAGTCGGAGAATACAAGAATGAAGAAATAATAATAAATGGATTAAGTATAAATAAGGGGATAGAAAAAACAAGAGCTATAGAAGCTTTAAAGATAAACGCTTCTCTTGATGCTATTATCATCCACCATAGAGATTGGGAAGATATCGAAGAGATAGGTTTTGGGTTTGATAGAATAGATATGTTAATAATCAGTAAGAAATTAAGAGAAAGAAATGAGTATTTTAAAATTATTAAGAGATACAAAAAGAAAGGATTAATAGATAATATTAAAATCATTTAATATGAAATATCTGATTATTGATAAAAGTCAAAGAGAAAAAGTAGAAGGAGTTGGAGATATCCCTACTGGCTCTGCCCGATTAATAGAGGAACTAGAATCGAGGAATATAGAATATGGTTTCATATATAATGACCAGTTAGAATTTCTTTTCAAAAATGGAGAGACTCAAATATTAGCAAATGGCATAGATATAACAGAATATAGTAATATTATTTTCAGAGGACATAGCTTAGATAATGAGATGGAGTATCAATACAAAAGACACATCATTGACCATATAGATGAACATAATAATAAAGACCCAGAGAACAAAGTGCTTGTGCAAAATTCAGAAGCTATAAAAAATTTCCCCTACTACAATAAAATAGCTATCGCTATGTTCTGCTCTAAGAACGGGATCCCTCATTTTAATACATATTTTAAAACTGATGGAAATTACTTGTCTGATAGAGAAATGTTAAAAGAATATCCATTAATCATTAAGGAATACAGAGGGAAAAACAGATTGGAGATTATTAATGGAAAGGAGAAAATTAAGAAGAATGTTTTTAAATTAAATGACAGCGAAGAATTAGAGCAGGAGGGACTAGTAGGACAGGATCTAAAAGAATTTTTCATACAAGAATTCTCAGACCAAGCGGAAGATTATAGGTTGTTTCTGAAACTAGGTAAAGTCATAGGAGGATGGAAAAGAAAAGCCTCCTCAGGATTTATGACTGTTAGTAAAGGTATTTATGAAATGTATAATAACCCCGATGATGAAATGAGGTTATTAGCAGAAAAAGTATCTGCACTACTAGAGGCCGACTTTATAGCTGTAGATTTTATGTATATTAGAAGCAAACCGCATGTACAAGAATTCAGTTTTCATCCTGGATACAAAGCATACGAAACAAAAATAGAGGGAACTCCTGTAAATATTGCAGAAGCAATAATAACTGCATTCAAAGAGTAAGTTACAATTCAACCTTTTTAAAAATCTCTTCCCATTTCTCTTTTGAGGGAACTCTCTTTGGTCTTCGTAGTAATCCTTCTCTAACCCACTCTACCTCCTCAAAACCTATCTTTCCAGCATAAAGTAATCCATACAAAGAAGAGTCTTTCTTTAGCCTATTTAGTACTCGTCTAAAACCTCTAAAGTAAGTAATATCCTTAGAATACATACCAGGAAAAGAAGTATCTCCTAATCCTCTCTTTACCCTATACACAACATCAAAGGCAGCATATTTTGGTAATATTCCATAAAGACAATTGTATAATTGCCTAAAAGGCATGTCTTCTCCAACGTAGAGAGCATATATTAACGCTGCTTTTTTCCTTAACCAACTCTCTGTTAAAAGACCCATATCATATTCATTCCAAGTAGCCAGCCCCTCTTCTACATCAAGATATGAAGGATTATTAGGTTTGCCAAAAGCTTCAAAACCAGACTCTAGACCATTTACACCTCTTAATACATGTGTACCTACTTCATGGACTAAGGTTTTTTTCAACTTAAACTTACTCCTCTCTATATTAGGATCTACTAAAACCTTCTTTGTTTTCATTCCTACCTTAACTCCATTCTTTCCAATATTCATAGATTTTGCTAACGCCCAATCCTCTAGATCAAATTCTTGAAAAACCTGAGAGAAAACTCTTTCTATTTCATCATAATGTAAATAGTCACTACTTAACCTCTTAACAGTCTTTGTACTTGCAATATTGTAAGAATCTACTTTACCTCTTAAAACCTTACTAGCATTTCTAAACAGTATAGGGGTTGGCTTCCCATATCTTGCAATAGAGATATCTGTAATAATTTCATTATTCCCAACAGCATGCATAAAAGTAGAAGCCTCTCTTTTAGCCTCTATTAATCTTATATAAAAGTCAGAAATTCTTGGATCTACATCTGAGATTGATTCAATACCAGATAGTTTCTTAAATATATTTTCATTGTTGTTTTTAATAATCCTATACTGAAAGACTGGATTGTATCTATCTGAATTAAAAAACTTTTTCTTTTCTGATTCTAAGTTTACAGGGGTAAAAACTAAAGCTGTAGGTATTTTAAGTTCATTTAGCAACTCCGTTATACTCTCTAGGCTTATACTATTTTTTCTCTTCTTTAATATAGACATACCTTGTATTTTACATAAATAATTATTTTAATACTATCTTCTAAATTCTTTATTGAATGAAAAAACTCTTTCTCCTGTAGCTAGTAGTTCTAAAGCTATCCCTGTACCCTTGGCAACACAATAAAGAGGTTCATCTGCTACATGTGCTGGTACCCCTGTTGCTTTAGAGAAAAGTTTGTCTAAATTCCTTAATTTAGATGTACCTCCACTCATAACCATTCCTCTATCAATAATATCGGCAGAAAGCTCTGGGGGAGTTTTCTCTAAGACCATTTGGATACTCCTTATTATACTTCTTAATGGTATCTCTACTGCTTTTGCTACATCATTTGAATCAACAACTATTGATTTAGGCATACCTGCTCCTAAGTCTCTTCCTCTTACTTCCATTTCCTTAGGATCCTTGACCTCAACAGCAGACCCTATTTTAATCTTAATATTCTCTGCTGTTTGCTCCCCTACCAATATCCCTTTCTTCTTTCTCATAAATGATATTATTGCTTCATTTATCCCATCTCCTGCCATTCTTAAAGACTCGTACTCTACTATTCCATCCAAAGACATAATAGCTACTTCTGTAGTACCTCCTCCCATATTTACAATCATGTTTCCTGTTGATTTCTCAATTGGTAAGCCTGCTCCTAATGCTGCAAGCAATGGCTCTGGTAAAAGGGTTGTACTCTTAGAACCAACTGCATTAGCTGCTTTTAATACTGCTCTTTGCTCTACCGTAGTTATTCCAGCAGGAACACTCATAACAATATCTGGCTTAAAAAACCTTGATTTACCTAGAGCTCTGTCAAAAAAATGTCTCAATAAAGCCTCTGTTACTCTAGAATCAGCTATAACTCCATCTTTTAAAGGCCTTTTTGCAACTATATTCTCCGGTGTTTTACCTATCATCTTCTTTGCTTTTTCTCCTACAGCAATAACGGTAAATGAGTTAACATCTATTGCAACAACAGTAGGCTCTATCAAGGCGATACCTTCACCTTGTACAAAAACAACGGAATTTGCTGTCCCTAGATCTATACCTAGTTTTTTCCCTATCATAATAATACTCTCTTAAATAACTAGAAGCCCATAACTTCCATAACTTTAGCCTCTATTTCTCCTGCGACCTTTTGTGCTCTCTCCTCTCCTGTTTTTAATACATCAAAAATATAATCATCTCCTTTCTTTTCAATCTTTTCTCTCTCTTCCCTTATAGGTTCTAGGAATTTCTCTATGGCAATAAAAAGTTTCTCCTTAACCTCTATATCTCCCACCTTACCCTTTTGATACCTATCCTTTAAATCCTTAACCTCTTCAACATTATCATTAAAATACTCATGATAGATAAAAACAGGATTTCCTTTTACCTCTCCAGGGTCGGTAGAGTGAATTCTGTTTGGATCTGTATACATTCCCATTATTTTCCTCTTAACTGTATCACTATCATCAGTAAAATATATCCCTCCTGTAGATTTACCACTCTTTCCTTGACCATCAAGCCCTATGACAACTTCCCCTATAATCCCCTCAGGAATATTAAAAACCTTTCCATAAGTAGAATTAAATCTTCTAGCAAGATCTTTGGCTATCTCTATATGAGCCTCGTTATCTTTTGCAACCGGAACTAAATCAGAGTTCATTATTAAAATATCAGATGCCATTAATACAGGGTACCCCATTAATCCAAAAGTAAGCTTGTGGCCTAATGCTAGTTTCTCTTTCAACATTGGCTGTCTTTCTAATTCAGGCATCTTAGTCAACATAGAAAGAATTACATTTAATCTAAAAGTTTGAGGGATTCTAGACTGCCTGTAGAAGGTTACCGTATTAGGGTCCAAACCAATACTAAGATATGTTTTTACTAATCCTAATGTATTAGTAAGAATATGCTTACTATCCTCATAATGAGTTGTAAGAGCATGATAGTCAGCTACAAATACAAAAGTGTCATAGCTACTCTGTCCATCTACCCTACTTTTAAGCGTGCCAACATATGCCGCTATTGGCAAAGTTAATCCTGTTGGTCTATCACCTGTAAGTACTCTCTTTTTGTTTTTCATAACATCCATATTTTAACAACTTCTTTCCCATTATGCTATACTGTTACCTATGAAATCTCCAGATGGGGAAAATATAAAAATAACCGTTCTTCGTTTAACTCTTTCCATCTTCTCCGTAGTTTTTGTCATAGGAACATCACTTCTAATATATTACTTTTCAAAAGGATATCGATTAGATTTCAGTAAAAAAGAGATAAGAAAAACGGGTGTCCTTACAGTAGAAAGCGAGCCCTCAGGAGCAAACTATTACATTAACGGAGAAAACTTAGGTAGAACACCAAGAGGAAAGACTTTGGATACAGGAATTCATACTGTATCTGTTTGGAAAAAAGATTACAGAGAGTGGAAAAAAGATGTTGAAATACTAGAGGAAAGAACAACACCCATATATCCGTTCTTAATACTAGAAAATATACAGAAAACAACTCTTTGGGAGTCAAAGTTCCCCATTGAAAAACATTGGATTAACAAATATAGTTCTCATTTCATATTCTTAACTCAAAACGAAGAAGAAACCTTTACCCTTTGGACATATCGTATTAACACTCCTCTCTGGTATCTTACAAACAACCCAATACAAGTATTAACTTTGGATAGCAATGACTTTGACTTGCAGATATCCCCAAATGGACAATTAGCAATACTTAAAACAGATAATCTTTACATTATTGAGCTACAAAGAACAAATATTTTAGAAAACCTCATACCTCTAGAACTACCCCTACCTGCAGAGAGCTATCAAATTTCATGGGCAATGGATAACAAGCATATAATGTTAGAGAGTGAAGAGAACATTCTCGCATTAGACACCTCAGACAGTACAGTACTTACCCTAGTAGATAAAGTTCAAGGAGAAGAATGTGTATGGACAACAGATGGAGAAGGTTTCTTCTACATTGTAGAAGTATTGCATACAGAGGAAGAACAGCAATATATATACGCTTTTAAGCAAAGAAAGCTGGATGGAAATAGTGAGAAATATGTAATAGAAGAAGCATACTTTCAAAAAGATGAAGAGTTTGTACAACATTATAGAGACAGTGAAAATGAGTATCCTGAATTCTCAAATTCTCCCCAGTCTACTCAAACTACAGGACAGATTACAGCGTTAGAGGTAAATCAGTCTGCGAAAGGAGTATTTATACAAACGACTACATCAAGCTATTGGTATAACATAGAAACTCAGAAATACCGAATGATAGCACCATATCCTGGAGAACTACTAAAACTCTCTCCTAGCCTAGAAGAGTTCTTCTTTGTAAATGGAGAGAATCTCTACACCTTCAGACTTAAGAAGGAGGAAGACGACCATACAAGGAAGTTAGGATTAACAAGGATAGATGGCTTACAAAAGGAGAATGTAACTGGGTTAAATTGGTTATCAAACTCATCTTACATATCATATACTGAGGATGAAAAGCTTTTCATTTCAGAAGAAGATGGAGAAAACAAACAGGAAATAGTTTCTACTGAAAATATATTACTCTACTCCATTAAAAATTCAAGAGAATATATCGTAACTTTAGAGATAGTAGATGACGAATTAACTCCTCTTACAATTAATCAATACAAGATTAAGTAAGGAGAACATTTCACTATGTCCATGTAAGAATTCTTCTGTACGTTACTCATCCATTTCGGTAGCACAGTTACATTCTTCAGAATAGCCATCATTATCATATGTACAAATATTTTCGGGTTCTGCCATACCAATATCATAATGAGGCATACTATTACTTCTAATCTTTTCTATATTCTCCATACTACTGTATACCGTTATCCTGCCATCAAATAGATAGCCATAATCTGCACTAATCTCCTTTTCCCTCAAATTATTAAGAAAAATATTGTATAACCCCTTAATAGATATACTATTCCCTGAGCTATGTGTAAAAACATTAATACTCTCCTCCCCTTCCTCAGAAACAAAGCTATGAATCTCGGCCTCAACAAAATTTTTGGAATATGCAACCTCTACCCGAACCTTATCCGTAAGATTACTATCTTCAACATAATTTATCCCATATGCAGGCTCTACAATTAACCCCTCACTCATTGGAAACTCCTCCACTAAGAGATCTATAACAATATTAGAACGATAATCATTGTAAATAGTAAATTCTTTAAATTCTAAAAACCCAAGACCCGCACTCAGACCAAAACTAATGATAGTTCCTAAAAGCACTATCAAGACTTTTTTCCATGCTGTTTTCCTGTTAAAAATAAAGTTATACAAAACAATAATCAGCATTCCTAAGAATACAATTAA
>JAAZGF010000037.1 GCA_012511375.1 Candidatus Dojkabacteria bacterium
AAGAAAAATTCTCTATCATAAAAATCTTCATATTCCCCTGAATATTCTTACTCACTATCTGTTCTACAACATGTTTTACTAAGTCCTCCCTCTGATTAGACATTAGCCCTGGTAGCTGTTTTTTTAAGGCTAAAAATATAGGGACAGTACCTGGATAATCCGATTCTTCTAGAAACTCAGCAAGAGCATCAAGTACCTCTTTTGTATTAAAAACTACATTCTCTAGAACACTTGGTGCTATACCAGCCCTATCTGTTGTAATACATACATTTCCCACAGGAAAGCGCCCTAATAAATCTCTAAGAGAATCCTTAACCTCTAGGGAAATCTCAGGATTACGAATGTTTTCTAGACCTCCTCCCGTTACTGTTTGATCCCAATCTACAAAACAGAAGCTAGAGGAATCTTTAGAATCAAGAATCTCTTTAACAATTTCGGAGAAAGAGTTTAACTCAAATGATTCATAAGTCACATCTTGTTCTTTTGAATCAGATTCTGTTTTTTCTGGTATCATTTCCATAGGTATATTACTTAAAATTATTTAGAATTTTAATAGCTTCTTCTCTTGTATTAGCATCCATTAAAACCTTCCTTAACTCATTAGCTCCATCAAATCCCTTTATATATGCCTTAATATATTTTTTTTGAGTATTAAATGGTTTCTTGTTTCCCCATGTTTTTTGGAGAAGATTCAAATGTTCTATCAAAATATTAATTCTTTCTCTTTCACTAACTTCTGTCTTTCCTTTAAAAACCCATGGATTAATTATAATCTCTCTTGCAATCATAAAGCCATCAACTCCATATCTCTTTACATATTCTTTCCCCTGTTCAAGACTCTTAACATCTCCATTACCAAGTATCAATGTAGTAGGGGATATCCTATCTCTTAATTCTACACATCTGGATATCTCATCCCATTTTGCAGGTACTGCATATCCCTCCTTTGATGTTCTGCCATGTATAGTTAGTAAATCTAAATCTTGTTCCAACAAAAAACCTATCCAACCCTCAACATCTATAGCATCATATCCTAATCTCGTTTTAACACTAACAGGCAAATCACCCGCTTCTTTTTTAACAACAGATATTATCTCTTTTACTAAATCCTTTTCTTTTATTAAAGCTGAACATTTCCCACTTGAAAGTATATCTCTAACAGAACACCCAATATTTATATCTATTCCATCAGGCTCTAGCTTCTTTACACTTCTTACTGTTTTTTCATAATAATCTGGAGTATTTCCCCAAAGCTGTACTACTATTGGTTTCTCTTTTTGCAAGAATTTAACCCTGTGAACAACCTTTTCCTTACCTTCAGAACAAAACCCTTCTACATTAAGAAACTCTGTAAAAAACAAATCCGGTCTACCAATTTTACATATCATTTGTCTGAAAAGAGAGTCCGTAACACCCTCCATAGGGGCTAATGCCGTTATATATCCTCTCTTTGACTTAATTCTCTCATATATATTCATCGACACCCATTCTATCATATGCTCTCTGACTCTTGCATACAGAATCGTTTTAAAATAAACTTAAGTAGTAGATT
>JAAZGF010000038.1 GCA_012511375.1 Candidatus Dojkabacteria bacterium
AGTTAGATTAGTGTCTAAAGAGATATGCTCTCCTAATTGCTCTAAGGTATGGAATCCTTCTCTTTCTGCTATTTCTTTTGAGTACTCTATCTCTTTTACATTTAATTCCTCTTTTATTATTTCTCTTAGAAGTTCATCATCTAAACTAACATACGCCTTTGAGAGAGGCTGTCTTAAACTTATTCCTACTGATTCTCTTATCTTAAGACCACATGAACAAACCTCCTTTGCTATCTTCATCCTTTCTATTAACTTCTCATCTATATCTTTGGGATCATATTTAGGATACTCTTCTAAATGAACAGATTCTTTAGCCTCTTTTAAGTTTAGATTAACAACAATATTTTGATATATCTCTTCTGAAAGAAATGGAACGAAAGGAGAAAGAATCTTTGATAGTTGTACAAGAACATAGTGTAGAGTTCCCAATGCATCTACATCTCCTTTTTTAAACCTGTTTCTTGACCTTCTTATATACCACTGGGATAATTCCTTAACAAACTCTTCTATATCTCTTGCCGCTTTCGCTATATTATACTTATCCAAAAGTTTCTCGTTTTCAACAAACAAAGTTTTTAGTTTTGCAACTATCCACCTATCCATTTCCTCTGTTAACTCCTCAACCTTGAATTTATCGTGCTCCCAGTTGTGAAGTTTTGCATAGGTAACAAAGTAATTATACGTATTCCATAATGGTAGGTAGAACTTTCTTCTTACATCTTCCAATATATTGTAACTAAACCTCATATTTCCTCCTGTAGAGGATATGGCAAAATTCCATCGAATAATATCAGTACCTACCCTATCAGCTGCCTCATCTAGAGGAATATAGTTACCTTTTGTTTTGCTTACCTTTTGATTATTCTCATCTCTAACCTCTGCAAATCCCAGAACATTTTCGTACGGAGCTTTTCCTTCAAAGATGACCCCAAAGACTAGCATAGAGTAAAACCACAGCCTTACCTGTTCTATCATTTCAACTACAAATTCAGCTGGATACCATTTCTCCCAATACTCTCTGTCTTCTAAATACTTTAAAGTGGAAAAACCAACCACTCCGGCATCTAACCAACAATCCCCTACATCTGCTACTCTCTCTACTACTTCATTACATTCAGGACATTTTATTTTCACAGCATCTATCCAAGGCCTGTGTAAGCTAGGAAGCTTATCAACTTCATCTGGATTAACAGCTAGCTCTCTTAATTCCTCCTTACTTCCTACTACATGAAAAGTTCCACATTTTTTACATTCATAGAAAGGGAGAGCCAGGCCGTAGAACCTCTTTCTACTTATCATCCAATCTCCCATATTATCAAGCCAATCCTGCATCCTTTTCTCAACAAATTCCGGAATCCATTTGACCTTTGAGGCCTCTTCTTTAAGCTCAGATCTAATATCCGTTATTCGAAGGAACCAGTTATCTTCCAGCCTAAACAAACATTTAGTACCACATCTCCAACAGTGAGGATAGCTGTGCTTAAACTCCTCTATCTTAAAAAGAAGTCCTTGCTTCTCTACTTCTGAAATTACCTCTTCTGCAACATTGTGAGCGTACTTACCTGTTAAATTAGAATATCCATCTAGAAAGTATCCTGCACTATCAATGGGAGATGGAGAAGGAACTCCTAGTTCTTGTCCCAAATCAAAATCCTCCTCTCCACACCCTGGAGCTATATGAACAACTCCAGAACCACTCTCTGAGTCTACCTGCTCCCACTCTACAATGTAATGATCTAGTCCTTTTTGTACTTCGTTTTGTAATACTGATTCATACTTTCTACCAACAAGATCCTTCACATTAACATCCTCTACTTCCTCTACCCCTAATCTCTTTGCTGCTTCTTTTCCAAGAAATACACTCTTTCCATCTATCTGAGCCTTTACATATTCTAACTCTGGGTTTACAGCCAACAAAACATTTGCGGAAAGAGTCCAAGGAGTAGTAGTCCAAACCAATACATACTCATCCTTACTATCCTTCAGCTTAAAAAGAACATATATTGCCTTGTCTGTAATCTCCTTGTAAGCATCAGCCTGCTCATGTTGAGAAAGTCCAGTCTCGCATCTAGGACACCATGTCGTAGAGGACTTGTTCTTGTATATTAAGTCCTTCTTCTTACATTCTTGTAAAAATTTCCATATATACAAATTGTTTGTCTCAGACATAGTATAGTAACTATTTTCCCAATCCATAAACATTCCTAATCTTTTAGATTGCTCTGTCTGAATCTCCGAGTACTTTTTCACTCTTGCAATACATGCATTTGTAAAATTATCCATACCGTATTCCAATATATCCTTCTTACTATTAAACCCTAATTCTTTTTCTACCTGTACTTCTACCCAGAGTCCCTGACAATCAAAACCGTTCTGAAACCTCTGTTCAAATCCTTGCATGTTTTTGTACCTCTGCACTATATCCTTGTATGTCCTCCCCCATGCATGATGTACACCCATAGGGTTGTTTGCCGTTATTGGACCATCTATGAAAGAAAAATTTTCTTTTGAATCTTTGTTTTTCTTTAAATACTTTTCCAATATATTTTTACTTTGCCATTCTTTTAGAATAGCCTCTTCCATCTCCACAAAACTCTGATTCGGTTTTACATCCTCTAAATTACTTGTACTCATTTTAAAGTTTTTTAAAAATTAAAACCCCTTACTTAAAACTAATATTAGTATATATTAATCTTAACCAAGGGGCGAACTTTCTAGTACGCGGTACCACCCTATTTTTTCTCAACCACAGTAATCTATGGTTTTAGTAATATTTCGATTACTATTCGTTGGAGTCTACTCATCTTAAATATTAAGATTTTCTTTCCACCACTCCCCAATGATATTTGGATCTCAGTGTTAGATAATTATATCAGATATTTGACAGATGATATAATGGGGGGATGAATACAGAGTGGAATTTAAAACAGCTATACAAATCAACAAAAGATCCTCAGATAGAAATCGATATCGGGATGTCAAAAAAGAAAGTTTCTGATTTTGTTGAAAAATGGGAAAAGGACAAGGAGTATTTAAAAAGTCCTTCTGTTTTGAAAAAAGCTTTAGATGAATATGAAAGGTTGAATGAATCTCCTGGGATATATGATAAACCTCTTTACTACTTCTCTCTTCTCAACGCCCTAGATCAAAGCAGTATAGAAACCAAAGGAAAGTTAAACCAACTTACTGAACAATCTGTTCTACTGTATAACAGGGTGCAATTTTTTGAATTAAATCTCTCTAGAGTAGAGAAAAAAACACAGGAAATTTTCTTAAACTCTCCACTTCTTAAGGAATACAATCACTATTTAGAAAGTCTTTTTAAACAAGGTAAATACACTCTCTCTGACAAGGAAGAGAAAGTCTTTAATTTAACAAGTAAAACGTCATACTCTAATTGGGTAAGCATGATTTCAGAGCTTTTAAGTAAACAAACTCTTGAAGTATTAAATGAAGATGGGAAGAAAGAGATGATTAGTTACAATGAGACATCTAAATATCTTAATTCAGAAGATAGGAAGGTTAGGGATTTTGCCGCAAAGAAATTTAACAAAATTAATAAGAAGTATAGTGAAATTGCAGAGTTCGAGATAAATTCTATCCTTGAAAGAAAAAAGGTTTCTGACAATTACAGAGGTATTCCTAGACCAGATCTTTTAAGACATATTAGTGATGACATAGATAGTGAAGTCGTAGACACACTAATAGATGTCGTTAGTAAGAATTTTGATATATCAAAGGAGTATTACAAAAGAAAGGCTAAGTTACTAAATCAGAAAACATTAGGATACTATGAAAGAAATGTACCATTGGGAAAGATTAAAAAGAAATACTCTTACAAAGAAAGCTTGGCATTAGTACAAAAAACTTTCAAAAATCTAGACCCCCAATTTCTTAATATTCTTAACTCCTTACAGAAAACAGGACAGTATGATGTGTTTCCCAAAGAGAGTAAAAGTGGAGGAGCATTCTGTATAACTGTAAGTAAAACATTACCTACATTCGTCATGCTAAATCATAATGATAATCTAAATGATGTTTTAACTATAGCTCATGAAAGTGGTCATGCAATTCACTCAACAATGTCTCAAGAGCAGAACTCTCTTAATTCTTCTTACCCTACTTCTTTAGCCGAAATTGCAAGTACTTTTTTTGAGGATTTTGTATTAGACGAAATTTTAAAAGATGCGGATGAGAAACTTAGGTTTACGATATTAGCTGAGAAGTTAAATGGAGATATCTCTACTATATTTAGG
>JAAZGF010000039.1 GCA_012511375.1 Candidatus Dojkabacteria bacterium
CCAGTAAACCTACAAATTATCCACAATTTGTAATATAATCAGTTATGAAAAATGTTGATGTTCCAATGTGGGACAAAGGAGATGATACAGACGACTTCTCAAAAGGGGGAGGTTCAAGCTCGCTTGGCAACATTGGTATGTTAAAAAGCAAAGATCCAGGAACAGGAAAACTCTTTAAATTAATACTAGGCAGAGAACCCTCATCAAGAGAGGCAGCTTTTTACAAATACAGCTCTCTGAAGAAAGAGGAAATTATTGAAAAGTTGCTCAAAGGAGAGGAGCACAAAAATATCCTTGAGAAAGCAAAAAAGTTCCCAGAATTAGTAAAAGAGAACAAGAAATCGGAATCTTCTCTCTTAAAGCTAAAAAGCCTGATACAAGACAAAGAAAAAGAGTTCATAGAACTAGAGAAACTACTTCAAGAGAAAAGCGAAATAATTGAAGAACTAAGAAAAGAGAAAGAAAGTCCATTCCTTAAAGATAGAAAGCTGATAGAGGAAGCAGACAAGCAATTTAGGGTCTTTACTACTGGATACTCTAAAGAAAAACAGAAAAAACCAGAAACCCTGCTTGATAGGCTACATTATCTAATATTCGGAGAAGATAAGTGAACACAAAAATATTTGCAAAAAGACTGAGACTTGCAAGAGAGAGTATGGGATATTCCCAAAAACACTTAGGAATTAGGGTCGGACTATCAGATAAGTCAATTAGTATGTATGAAAAAGGAACAGTATATCCACCTGTAAGCAATCTTCTTAAAATAGCCAAAGAGCTCAAAAAGGACATATCCTACTTTCTAGAAGAATAAATTACATAGGAGGAGGGGTCAACCATGCTTTGATTTTTGGAGATAGTTTTGAAAAAAGCTTTAGTAGACCAAAAACTGCACCAACAAAAGCTAAAACAATCAAAACATACTTCAAAATATTTATCCATTTATACTCAGAACTTACTGGCTGTAAGATTAAATTAGAGTCAAACTCTATCTTCTCGCTAACAACATTTGTATAGTTAGTGTCATGTTCCCAAGCTAATGCTGAGACAGAAAAATCAAAAACCCCAGCCTTAGTAGGCTCTATATCAGCTTTCAGGATGTATGTCTCCCCCTTTTTCAGATTAATAAACTCATTGTGCTTAGGTTTAATTTTAAGAGAAGAGGGAACATTCCACAGTATTTGAGTTCTTTTAGAATCTATATGGGGATAGATAGTTAAAATATATCGAACATGTTTGTTAAAACCTGACTGGGGCTTTCTTTCTAGCTTTAAGTCAAAATATTTACTAGAAACCTCTTCTTCGTCTTCTTTTCTTTCCTCATCCTCCTCAATAATTCGGGTCTCTATTGGAACAGAATCACTTTGAGGGTTTACTAGGGAAACTATATCACCCTCTTCATCTTTAATACTGTACCAATTTAAGAAAATGGAGGATTTTCCTGGTTCTGGAGTTTTCCAAACTCTGCCTACTTCTGCTGTAAAATTACTATCTGCTAATACATCTACTGTCTCATCATCTTGTAAACTATATTTTATTTCATAAATATCTCCTCTCTTTACAGGACACTCCTCCTTGTTATACAAAACCTCAAACTCATAAATCTGAACCAGTAATATATTATTCTCATTTTGTAAAATCTTTCCATCTACCTGACACTCTACAATTAAAGGGTTAGAAGAGTAAACAAAGGATGGTATTGCACCCGTACCTAAAAGAAGGAAAAGAAGACTTACTATTAAAAAAAAGGGTTTTCTCATTGTAATATCTTTATTATAGCAAAATTATAGACTTTAAAAGCTGTTTGTATCTCATGTGGTGATATTTCATAATTATCATGAACTACTTTGTTTCTTAATTTATGAACCTCCCATATCTCGTTATATTTATTTTTTCTAAACAATCTACTTGCATTTTTTAAATTGTCTCCACATGAAGAGGTATTTTTAAAATATACCTGTAAAGCTTTAGATAACAGGTTGTCTAGTTTTATAATAGCATCCCGCCTAACCGTTACTTCCTCACTCTCTGTCGAAGATTTAAGATTATAGAGCTCTTCTAAAATCCTCTTTCTCTTGTTTACAGATATCTTTCTTTTGTTAAAAGAGACCATTAAAAAGAGCACCACTATTAATAGAAGAATAACAATTGAAAGTATAAGGGGGTTATCCATTTTTTTTCTTTCTAACAAATCTTATACCTAAGTATATCAAAAGAAGTAATATTACAAAAAGCAGAATGGAAAGGACTTTACTCCCTATACGTAGAGAGTAGGGGGTGTCTTTTCCTAAAGGTGTCTTTAAGTTAATTTCTTTTTCAAAAATACCAGAATTTTGTAAAAGAAGATCTATTTCTATCTCCTCATGCTTTAATTTGTCCGAGGGGAAATTGAACTGTATTTTAGAGCTTTGGTTAGGAAGTATTATACGAGAGCGAAGGTTATTAAGCGGGTCTATGAAGCTACTCATATCCTCTATATTCGAATTAAGTATTTGATAATCATTTAGAGCAGTATTTCCCGTGTTAGTAAGGTTTATGTACCCTCGTGTGTGTTTCTGCGTACTTACCATTCTTTCAAAAGAAAGATTAGCTTTAAAGTCAAACTCTGCTATTATTTCCTTTTCAGTTTCTGACTTTACAGCAAAATCTCCCTCCGAGAAAAATGAAAGCTTAGGAGCTACCGCTGATTTACCTCTTCTAATTATAGTAATGTGGTCGTAGAAAGGATTACCAAAAAGACTTTTTTCAATGTAATCTTCCAAAAAAGGGTCTGCTACCACCCAAGCTTTCTGGTTCAAATCATAATATTCAACCCAATGATGGTAAAATCCATCTGAGGTGTAACCTGTTATGTTAGAAACATATCCTACAATTAGCCGCGAAGGTACACCGTACTGTCTAAGAAGAGCAATTAAAAAGTCGGCATAATCAATAGCACTCGCACTATTAGGGTTTTCTGTCAGTGAAGTTGCTCCTAGCCTAGTTTCATTCGTTATTCCTAATGTAATATCTTTAGAGAAGCTTAATCGATCCAGTACATACTGATAAATATATTTATAAAAAAGTTCTTTTTCCGAATCATCAAGCTTCTGTATGTCATCAAAACTACTATTAACATCCAAACCTCTTTTTTTAAGATAAGTATTAACCCTTGTAAATTCAGTGCTATTACTAATAGTCCAATATCCTGTTTTTTGTGTTAGAAAGGATTTTTTTACTTCCTCTTCTTCATCGATCTTTAGCTTTTGTATATACCCAGAGATGGTACAATCCACACTCTCATTTGGAGGAACATCATATTTAAATATATAGTTTCCATCCTCATCTTTTAAAGTAGTATTTGGCAAAGGAGAAATTTCATCCCATATAACTATTTGTGTATATGTGTCAGATGGTACATAAATCTCAAAAACTTGATTCTCACCAGAAGAGGAGTTTGTAAACACTTTGTTAATATCAAACCTATACGTTATTTTCTCTCCGAAAAGAAAAGAGATGCTTGGGTGTACAGGGTTACTGATAAATATCTCCATAGAATCTTCTCCTTTAAGTCTCACACTCTGTATAGGATCAGAGGTCCAGAAAGGCTCTCCCATCTCCTTTGGGTATGTTACTGTCACTCCTACTGTTTTTGTGTCTAAAACATTAGAAGATACAGTGTATGAATTAGATTCATTTATTGATGTAGTGTAGCTAATAGCTACCTCTAACGGGTTCTCTGGTCTTGTTACTGTATTTTTAAGATCTAACAGTACATCTGTTACCGAACCCCTGTGGTAATATGTACACTCAATAGGTTCTCCTGTTTTGAAGTTCTTACATGTAGTTTTTAGGTTAGCAAGAGGTATTGATGCTGTATAGTATGTTATTACTTTGGGCCCAGTACTATTCACCTGTAGAATAACTTCTGTCTCTACACTACCAACAGTTAATTTGTGATTGAAATTACTGTTAATGGTAAAATCACTGTTTGCAAAAAGTTTTAAAGGAAAAGTAAAAAAAAGAAAGAAGATGCTAAATAGATACAGAATTTTCTTTAAATAGCCATTCAAATCTCTCATTTTTTCTAACAATTTGTTTAATAATAGGAGTTTTAGGTGTTATTCCGTACTCCTGAGTTATACTGTCCCAATCTAGCTTTTCTGGTTCATTAACAATCTTGTAGTTAGGGTTTCTTACAATCTCTTGCTTAGCATTTTTTCTAATAACATAATAAGCCAAACCATCTCTTACATCAAGGACAACTTGGGGCCTTGACTTAATGAATAGATATTCAGAAAAAACAAGATTGGAGTTCTGTCTTGCATTTACTACAACAAGAGCATAGCCTGCAGGAACTATTACTTTTTGCTTTTTCTTAGTAGAGGAAATAATTATTCTGTTTTTATTTGGTCCTTCGTAATTTTGTAAGATGATGATTGCACCTCCATGGACGGTTTCTATAATTCTTGGGTACTTACTACATCTAGTAGCTCTAGTTTTTACATACTCTATCCCTGCAAGATTAGGCTTTAAAGTATAGAAATTTACTTTAACTTTCTTAGATTTGTAAATATCGTTGTTATCTAAGTTTTTGTATTTCCTGTAAAAAATATCAGGACATGTTAATTCTTTGTTTAATAGTTGAGGTCTAATATCATCTATAGTTATATCCACAACCTCTTGAAAGGAAAAATCTTTAATTTCTAGGGCATCATTGTTATATGTTATTGGGAATCCTGAACTATTCCTGAGGTCTATTTTTGGCATAATGTCGTATTATACCAAATTTCTTCTAATTCTTCGAGAAGGAGGATAACAACTCAGATACTATAAAGCCAGCTATTATGTAAAAGAACAAGGCTATTAAACTATTCACTGGCAATTCAAACTTGTTTATTAACACCTGGCTTGAGACAACTCCTTGGAAAGGAGCTATGAAGAAAGAACTAACATTTAGAACCCAACTAACAAAAGCATTTTCTGTATTTGCATTAATTAGAAGTAGTATCACTCTAGTGATTATTAATCCCTCTATAAAAAGGATTAGTATGTATAAAAGTCTTAGAATGAATTTAATCATATCAAAGATTATCTAGATTATTTACATAATAGTCTAACTCATTCATGAATCGATTAACACCGTTTGCCCACAGATGAAGACCTGTTTCTCCACATGGAGGGCAGTATACACTTTCAATATCATATGGAGTTAGATCAGTACCATACCCCAAGGCCATTCTCTCTGTAATATGTGTTATGGCCTCTTCCCAAGACTCAAAAATACTCCAACCATCAGCATTTCCATTTCTTCCTCTCCAACCCCAACCATTATGAGTTCCTCTAGGTATTAAATTCCCAAATGCAGATTCTACTCCTGATATTGATGCTATTAATCTCCAATCTAACCCATGTCGATCTGCCTCAATTATAAAGATGTCGGCATAGTTTGCCATAGGTGATTGGTAATCAGAAAGAAACTTGTTCATAGCTAATATCCTTGAATCGAGGGTTAAAAATTTTGTCCTACCTGTCATAGTCGACTGATTGAAAGAAGAACCAAGAGCATACTCTCCTGCATACACATGAATATCAAAGATGGGGGAAAGCTTGTTTAATTCTTCGTCGGAATAGCCTTGCATAACAGTAGAAATAGAGTCGGTAAGTAGAGACTCTACATGAGGAGAAAGGAATATGGTATAAAGAATAAGTAGAACAAAAGCAAATGATATTTTTAAAATATTTAAGACAGAATTTGACGTCAGAGCAGTATCTTTTGGCATAATGTCTAGTATATCAAATTGGGGCAAAATTTGTCATGTTTACACATTTACATCTACATACTGAATACTCACTACTTGATGGAACCATTAGGATTAACGACCTTATTACAAAGCTGCAATCAAGTGGAATGGACAGCTGTGCGATAACAGACCACGGTAATCTCTACGGAGCTTTCAAATTTAAACAAGCCATGAACTCCGCAGGGCTAAAACCAATAATAGGGTGTGAAATATATATTGCTCCTAGAAGCATGCAAGAGAAAGAATTCGGAATAGATAATGAATACTTTCATCTAGTTCTTCTTGCTAAAAATTTAATTGGTTACAAAAATCTCGTAAAAATAGTCTCTATTGCTCACATGGACGGCTTCTACTACAAGCCTCGTATAGACCTAAAGACGCTAGAGAAACATACAGAAGGACTAATTGCACTCTCTGCTTGCTTAGGAGGACCTCTTAGCCAACCAATCCTTAAAAAAGATTTCAAGGGGGCTAAGAAGAATGCTCAAATATATGCAGATATGTTCAAAGATAACTTTTTTGTAGAGCTACAAAGAAATGGAATGGAAGAACAAGAGATAGCAAACGAAGGGTTACTCAAAATAGCAAAAGAGCTAAACCTTCCCCTAGTTGCAACATGTGACGCTCATTACTTAGATAGAGAAGATGCTGAGGTACAGGAAGTACTTTGGTGTATTAGCGATGGAAACACCTTAGAAGATCCTGAAAGAAGAAGAATGCCTACCAATGAGTTCTATGTAAAGACACCAGAGGAGATGAAAAAGCTTTTTGAGGATATTCCAGAGGCTGTAGAAAACACAAAGAAAATATCTGCTCTGATTGAAGATTTTGATATTACGTTTGATATGGTTCAGATTCCGTTTCCTGATTTGCCCGAAGGTAAAACCTCTAAAGAATACTTGCGAGAATTAACAAAGAAAGGTGTAAAAAAGAAGTACGGTAAGGTAACAAATGAGCTAAAAGAAAGAGTAGAGTATGAATTAAGCATAATTCATGACAAAGGGTATGATGACTACTTTCTTGTTGTTAGAGATTTTGTTACATTCTGTAGAGAAAACGATATTGTAGTAGGAATGAGAGGTTCAGGATGTGGTTCCGTTGTAGCTTACGCAGTAGATATCACGGATATTGAACCAATAGAGTGGGAGTTATACTTTGAAAGATTTCTAAACCCTGGAAGACCAAGTCCTCCCGACTTTGATTTGGATATAGCAGACAAAAGGAGAGATGAGGTAATTCAATACACCATAGAAAAATATGGACTAGAGTGTGTTAAACAGATAGGAACTTTCAGTAAGCTCCAGACCAGACAAGCGATTAGGGATGTTGCAAGAGTTATAAACATAGATCTTAATATTGCAGATGAACTCTCTAAGATGGTTGAGATAGTCTATGGAAAAACTACAAGTATAGATCATATGATTGAGCACAATCCTGAGTTTGCACAAATAATACACTCTTCTGAAAAAACTAGACGTCTAGCAGAGATTGTGAGAAAAGTAGCTGGGTTATGTAGAGGAGTGTCCACACATGCCTGTGGAATCATAATAACGCCCCAACCGGTAATAGAGTACTGTCCAATCCAAAGAGATGCTCATGGAGAAGGAATAGGGATGACCCAATATGAAATGTCTGATACAGAAGGAATAGGCTTAATGAAGTTTGATTTTTTAGGTTTAAGGAACCTAAATATAATAGGATCAGCACTAAAGAAAATAGAAAGCAGTAAAGGAATAAAAATAGACCTAAGAGAGATTGACACAAAAGATAAAAAAACATATGACCTAATAAAATCTGGACACACAATAGGTATCTTCCAACTTGAAAGTGAAGGAATGAAAAGGACTATTAGAATGTTAGAGCCAGAAAGTTTGGAAGATATTTCTTACATATTATCTGCATATAGGCCTGGACCTATGGAATTTATCTCTGAATATGCAGCAGTCAAGAAAGGCAAACAGAAGGCAGACTATATCATCAAAGAGCTACAACCTATTCTCTCTGTCACCAACGGCGTCATAACATACCAAGAGCAGGTAATGAAAATTGCTGAAATAATTGCAGGGTACTCTCTCTCAGAGGCAGACATATTAAGAAGGGCAATGGGAAAAAAGAAACTAGATGTTATGGAAGCAGAGAAATCCAGATTTATAGAAGGAGGAATTAAGAATGGATATAACAAAAAAGATGTAGAAACTATTTGGAAAAGACTATTACAATTTGCAAACTACGGCTTTAACAAAGCCCACAGTGCATC
>JAAZGF010000040.1 GCA_012511375.1 Candidatus Dojkabacteria bacterium
CCTCTTATCCTTCACATATGTCTCAAAAGACTTCTCATTAACTCCCTCAAGAAGAATGTATCCATCATTTGAAATATATGATTTACTCCTAAAACCTTCACCTATCTTCTTCCATTCATCTATATCTACCATTTTTAATACAGTAATGTTATTGCTATATATAGCTAAGCAGGAATCATTATCTTAAAATCTTTGTATATGATTTCTTTTACTTCTATTTGCTCTTCCCATTCACATACCTCAAAAGGAATATCATTATATATACCTTGAAATTCAATATACTTATTTTCCCATTTATGTATATCTGAGATTGTATGTTCTTTAAGTAATTCAAAAGTCTTTTTTACATCCTCAGAAGACATAAACAGATCTATATCATAAGGATATATCTCCTTACCAAGTACATAATCTAAACCTGATGCAGAGAGGTAGTAGGGGATACTATTACTATTTAATATAGTAATTAGATATTTTAATGTATCTTCCCATTTAAATATATTCCTTTTATTTATCTCTTGATAATTCATTATTCCAATATACCTTAAACTCTTCCAAGGAAGAAATATTATTAAGTAATACAGCATTATATATCTCTATACTCTTTAATCCCTCGCTATACTTCACTCCGTCAAAGAATTCCCCCTTAATTTCTAAAATAACTTCTCTTCTATCTGGATATCTTTCTAAAACTTTCTCGAACTCTTTCTCTTGTGTAATAAGGTTCTTTACATAATCTTGTTCTTTGGAAAGATACCAGATATCAAATTTCCATTTCTTATGATTATGTATATATATTAATTCCCAATAATAGCCTTTAGGATAATCGTCATTATCTAAATTCTTTGAGAAGCCAACTGTTTGGAAGATATTCATATCTAAAAGACTTTTTGTAATATCTATGGCTTTAGATTCCTCTGGGTTCTGTGCAAATACGAGAAGGTCAATATCATTACGAAAAAGGAGATCAAGATTGAGACTCCCAACAATTCTCACATCGCCTAGTATCGACAATATCTTTATTATCTCAGTATCTTTAATTATTTTTTCTGCAATATCTTTTTTATTTTTCATAAACGAATTTTTCCTGTGGACATAAAAAAGGTTTAACTCGCACCTTCCTGTATTCGCTTCATGACCTTCTTCTTATATCCCTCTGCCTCTTTAACTCCTCCTCTCAGATTTGGTATGTACTTTACTCTGAAGTTCATATTCCCAACACATATAGTCCTAAAAAAATCCTTAATATCTAGTTGCTCCTGAGACTTACCCCTAACTGTATCCAAAATGTCTTTTGCTTTGGAGAGTAGATCCTTGGCAGTAATATCGTTATCAATATCTAATTTGGAAAGATATATCTTTGCTAATTCCTCCTGTGCCTTTAATTTCTTTAGCAAGATTTGTACCTCCTCATCATCAAAGTTAGGGCTCTCTAATACTCTCTTAAGTTGTTCCTCATCATTGCCCATCTCTGCGGTTACCTCAAAAATATGTGTCCCACCAAATCCATTTGCTTTGCTCAAACACATGCATCTATCTGTACTCCTCACATCTTCCTCTAGGTAGAGTAAATGTTCATTTCCTAAAAGATCTTTAATTTCTCTACTGGGCATATAGTCTTCAACATCTGTAACTTTGACTTTCATCACTTCATAATCTTCTGGTACCATACTGGTTATATAGTTCTTAAATTAAATATTAGAGATCAAAAGTTCCTTATATCTTCTTTCTTAAACCCATTATACCACTTGTCCCCAAATCCCATTCCTGTGTCATAGATTGTTTACGTCCAATAAAGGTTTAGAATAATCAACAGAGCCTAGCAAATATGTATAGGGATATAATCTAATGAAGGAATAAATTCATTATATAAACAATGAAAAATAGAACAAAAATAATAATAGGGGTAATAATATTAATCTTAATTCTTTCTCTAGCTTTCTTTTACATGAAGTCTAAAAAAGATTCTGAAGAAACAGAAGAGAAGAGCGTGGAAAGTGTAAATGGTTCTGAGATTGATTACCTATTAGATACATATCCTCTAAAAGAAGTACCTTTGTATAAAATAACAAGGGTGGAATCAAGTCATTATCATATAAACTTTGATCCAGAAAACACATCATATTTTGAAAATACTAACTTCATATATTACAATGTCGTTTTTCTTACAGATGCTACTCAGGAAGAACTCTTGGACTACTATACGGAACTTTTTGACAAGCAGTATGATGAGGATTATCGTCCCTCAGGTATGGTTAAAGGGTATATAGGGAAGTACAGAGTAAGTGCTACTCACTATGCTGTTGATGAGTATGACAATACTGCATATGTACAGGTATATTTACCTAATGATGAATTTACAAAAGAGAATAAATATTTTGATACATTTCCAGAGCTCTTTGAGGAGGATAGTATGTTTGTAGAACATGATAACTCATACGGTTTACTTAATCAGTTAGGGGGACAAACAGAATATACTAAGTACTATACAGTGATAGATAGTGGAGATCAGGATGATGATGGGGAAGATGATGTAGATGAGTTTGGTGTGCTAATGTCAAAATATGTAGCTTTGTATGAGGAGAAGCCTAATTATGCCCTAGAAGGTCACTTAATGAGTTGGGAAGAGGATGGTTATCTAGTAAAAGTTAGTTTTAATAGAGATCATGGTAGAGTATATTTAAATATTCGAGGGAGTATAGAGTAATTCGCTTAGAAAAGAAGAATATCTATCTATGAAGAATATAGGTACTAAAAATATACTATTCAGTATTGGGATTATATTGATAGTTTATATCCTCTTACCCTTATCAATTTATTTTGGTTTTATAAACTTTGAAGATAAGTTTTATGTATTGACTGCAGGAGGTGTGTTTGTTTACATTCTTGCTAGGTTATCAGGATATACTAATCATGATTTAGGAATAACTTGGGTCAATAACAAAAAATCTATATTAGATGTGCTTCCAATCACCTTACTGTTAGCCTTGTTAGGATTAATTCTGTGGATATCGGATTATTCAAGAATAGAAGTCAATGAGAGTTGGTTCTTCTTTCTCTTCTATATACTTATTTCCTCGCCTGTTCAAGAATTCCTCTATCGAGGCGCTCTCGGAGCATTCATACAAAAACTTACAGATAATTACATTGTTAGGATGCTGATTACTTCAGTTCTTTACAGCTTTGTGCATATTATCTATAGAGATGTCTTAACAATACTGTTGACTTTTGTAATCGGATTAATTTGGTTTAGAATCTACGACAAGACAAAAAACATTCTCGGTGTATCCGTAAGTCATGCTATGTTAGGTGTCGTTACTATAATTGCTGGTATTATCAACTGAGTATAAATATGAAGGATGTATGATAATTTTATACTAAGATATCTTTCTACTTCCTTTCCTCAATAAATCTTTCTAAGTTATACTCTATCCATTCTTTTGCAATTGCAGGGCAGAGGTTAAGTGTATTTATTTTTGATATAGGTATCCACATAGGTTCAAAGTAGTCATTCTCGTTTGCTCTTCTAGATTCTTCTCCAGAGAGAGTAGGTGTTCCAGAGTCCCAATATCCTACAAAATAGTATTCTTTTTTCTCTTTCTTTGGATTTACATAGTTTGTATATTCAAGTGCTATCTGGAGATCTTTTACTGTTATAGTTGTTTCTTCCTCTACCTCTCTTCTTGCATTCTCAAGAGGGGTTTCTCCTTTTCTCATATGACCTCCAGGGAATGTATAGTATTCTCGACCTTCTTTTCTTCTAAACATTACCAATATATCATTTCCTTTAAGGATAATTCCTCTTGATTGAATCTCGTTTATTCTTAAATCAGCATCTTCTCTATATTCATTCATGTTGTTATATTACTCATATTATACTTTAAGATTATATCAGTTTATAATCTTTTCTTTCTTGATATAATCTTCTTACTTTAAAAATATGCTAAAACTATTCAAATACCTAAAACCATATATACCTCACATCATACTAATGCTTGTATTAACATACATACAGGTAATGACTACCCTTGCACTACCAGATTACATGGCAAAAATAGTAAATGAGGGAATAGTGTTGGAGAATGAGAAACTAATCCTAGAAACAGGAATATCTATGCTTCTGGTTACTGGGTTAGGAGCACTCTGTACCGTTGTAATAAGTTATCTCTCAGCAAGAATAGGGAATGGTTTTTCAAGAAAGCTTAGAGAAGATGTATTTAGTAAAGTATCAAGATTCTCATTAGGAGAAATGAACAAATTCTCCATAGCTTCCCTTATTACCAGAACAACCAATGACATCCAACAGGTACAAATGGTTATCATCATGCTCTTTAGAATGGTAATGTCTGCACCAATAATGGGGATAGGGGCAGTGATTAAGGCATACAATACAGCTCCATCAATGACATGGATTATGGGAGTTGCCGTGGCAATACTTCTCACAGTCATCATAATAGTGTTTGCGATAGCTACTCCTAAATTTAAGTTAGTACAGAAACTCGTAGATAAGCTAAACCTTGTAACTAG
>JAAZGF010000041.1 GCA_012511375.1 Candidatus Dojkabacteria bacterium
CCTGACTCCATCCCGAACTCAGAAGTAAAACACTCTAGCGCCGAAAATACTTAGACCTTTGGTCTCGGGACGATAGGTCGTTGCCAGGACTCTTAGAAATAGAACCCACTAGAAATAGTGGGTTTTTCTTTCCTACAAAACAAGGCTTGTAAAACCAACTACTAGGCCTAAAAAGGGGCTGTGTGTTTGAGGATATTGAGAAACCTGTGGTTATTAAAAAGTTACGAAAAAATCCATACAAGAGGGCGTCTTTGAGGCTTTAGAAAAAGAAAGTAACATTTCCTCTTTGTTCTGAACTAATAATTTTGAAGGACTTATCAGGAGACCCCTTTCAAAGAGTAGGGTTTTATATTGGAGGGAACTAATGCAGAGCAAGACAATAAAAATACCGACTAAAAAAAGTGCACAAAAAGCAGGTTTTCAGTATGTAGTATAATACAAAAGAGTTAAATTAAGTTAAAACTTGAAATTGGAAAAGGGCGAAGATTATAGGTTGTTCTCGTGTGAGGGGCGAGACCATATGGGCAAGGGTGATGCTTTAAGTTACTTTTATGAAAAGTTAGAAGCTGAGGGAGTTGCTCTTTTGACGGCATCCTTCCCTGTGTATGCTACTCCTGTTGGAAATACCATAAGGGAATTGTTGATAAATGGAGGAGAGGGCTTTGCTTTGTCCCCTCAGGAAGATTTGGAGGTTAAAATGTCTTTGTTTGCTCTTAACAGGCTTGAATTTTTACAAGCATATCTATCTCAAGATATTTGGAAGGAAACTTTAATACTCTTTGATAGAAGTGCTTTTAGTAATGCCCTTACGATAGCGTACGGTATAAAGGATTTTGAGGGTATAACTAGAGAAGAAATAGCTTCTTTGGTTCTGAAAGCTTTGTAGCTTGATTCTTTATTTATCGAAAAACTTAATCTTAAAAACTGTGTAATACAGCTCGATACAGGAGAGGAGGATTGGCATAGTGAGAGAGGACAGGGCACAGACTTACATGAGGTCCCTGATGTTCAGAGACTTGCCTTAGATGTCTATTCTTTTTACAGAGAGTTTGTTGGTGAGGGGTGGAAAGTTATTCTTACAAAGGAATTTGACGAAAAGGAGGGAAGAAGGGTCTGGAGGGATAGGGAGGACATATTCAGTGATATCTTTGCTTTTTTAGCTGAGAAGTTTGGAGATTTTAAGTTTACAGAAGGAAAAGGAAAGAGAGGAGAGATAGGAATAAAGGAGATTATGAATGTTGTATATCCAAGCTCTAGAGTAGATAATAATCTCCTGAATCAGTATTCGAAAAGTATTAGGGGTAATGATAAAGAGAGTATGTATGCCTTATCTGTGCAAATAAAGAAACAGATATGTGCTTCTTACAAGGGAATACTCTTTGAGGATAAGGAGGTAAGGGTCGCTTTTAAGGCGATTCTTGATAGGTATCCAAAGATAGAGTATGTTTTAGAGTCTAGTCTGGGAAAAGAATATATTTTAAGGCTACAGGAGGCCCTAAGAGATGAGTAAAAGGCAACTAGCTATACAATTACTATCCGAGATAGAAAAGATCTTCCCAGAGGCCATTACAGAGCTTGAAAACTGGGATACCCCGTTCCAATTTCTTGTTTCTATTATTTTATCTGCACAGACAA
>JAAZGF010000042.1 GCA_012511375.1 Candidatus Dojkabacteria bacterium
ATTCTCTACGATTTCATTACACAGAGCTCTTACATGAATAGCTTCTTGGAAAAGGGAGAGATAGAGGGAGCATTTGCTGTTTCAAATATACATAGGTTTTTTGAATTGCTAAAGCAGTATGAAAAAGATAACCCAGAATCAAATATTTATGAATACGTAGACTATCTTAATTATAGTATAGAGATAGGTGAGTCCCCATTAGTTGATCAAGCAGAGTTGGAAGCTCTCAATGCTGTTAATATTATGACAGTTCATGCATCTAAAGGTTTGGAATTCCCAGTTGTTTTTTTAGTTAACTTAGTAGCACAGAGATTTCCTTCTGTAGGAAGAGCAGATGCAATTCCAATCCCTGAACCTTTGATAAAGGAGACAATACCAGAAGATTTAAATGAAAAGGAATCTCATATTCAAGAAGAGAGGAGACTCTTCTATGTCGGAGCTACTAGGGCAATGGAGAAACTTTTTCTTTCAGCTGCATATTACTATGGAGGTGCAAAGATGAAAAAGAAACCGAGTGTTTTTCTTAATGAGATATTAGATAGGAGGGTAGACGAGGAATTCAAAGAAAAGAAAGAGAAGGATATTAAAATGCAAGATTTTGGAATAAATATTCTAGAAGAGGAGGACTTAGATTTAATTCTTTCGGGAGCTCAGAAGGAGTATTCATTAAAAAAGTTTAGCTATTCTCAATTGAATATCTATGAAGCTTGTCCTAGAAAGTATGAGTATGCATATATTCTTAAAGTTCCTCAGAGGCCAAGCGCAGCAATGTCTTTTGGAATTACAATTCATAATACTCTCAAAGATTTCTACACCTTAGTAAAAAGATCACAGACGGGCTTACAGGGAATTACGGACATCCCAGAAGAGGAGGATTTGGTTGATATGTATGTTAAGAATTGGGTTAGTGTAGGGTACGAGAGTCGTAAGCATGAAGAGTTACGAAAAGAGGAGGGAAAAGAAATTCTTAATAACTATTATGAAAAAGTTTTTAACAAAAAAGAGAAGCCTTTGAGGTTAGAGGAGGGCTTTAATGTTTATCTAGGGGATGTAGTCTTTGTAGGAAAGATAGACAGGATAGATTTGGAAGGGAAGAAGGGAGAGGTTACGGAGGTTTCCATTGTTGATTTTAAAACAGGAAGGGAAAAAGGAGAGGAAGATGTAAAGAATGATTTGCAGTTACCTCTTTACGCTTTGTTTGCAGAGCAGAAACTAGGGTACAAAGTTGTTAAGGCGAAATATATTTACGTAGAGACAGGTACTCAGTTGGAGGTTGATGTCTCTCAGGAGAGGAAAGAATTAGCTAAAGAAAAGCTCTTAGAAGCTATTGCAAAAATCAAAGAGGGTAACTTTACAGCAACTCCTGGGTTTGTTTGTAAATTTTGTGATTATGCTTCCATTTGTGATTATGCAGAAGTATAGTTGATGTTGTATAATTTGACTTATGGATATTATTTACAAAATTCATAGCTTTTTTGTTAACGCTGTTTATGCTAGCAGTTTAGGAGAGGAGCTTTCTACCCAGCTGGAAAGTTTAGGGGAGGAGGGGGGAGCTATAAAGCCAGAATCTGCTGGAGAGGAATGGGTAGTTGAGAAATTAGTCCAAATAGCGGCACCTTTAGCAGTTATATCTGTAATCGTTTTGGTTGTATATGCTGCATATTTACTCATGTCCAGTCAAGGAAACCCTGACAAGGTTAAAGAAGGAAAAGAGATTTTAACAAATGCGATTATTGGGTTTTTGGTTGTACTTCTTTCTGTTGTTATTCTTATAATACTAAGTGGATCCTTAGGGTTAGATGTGTATAATTAACATTAGTTGGATTCTGTATGCAAGTAAATATAGGTAAAGTTACACAAGGTCTTCTAGCTGATTGGAAAGTTAATAGTTTAGATGAGCTTATACAAACAAAAGGAGTGGATTTAATAAAGTTTTTTATCGGTTTCTCTGCCTTTGTGGCGGTAGCAATACTTGTTGTCGCTGGTTATCTATTTATAACATCAGGGGGAGATCCTGAGAAGGTTGAGAAAGCACAAAAAGCTATAACAGCTGCAATTGTAGGGTTAGTAATAGTATTTATAGCTAGGGCAATTGTCTTCTTTGTTGTAGATTTAGGTAATCTTTAATTTAAATATATAAATAGGATGAAAATAATAAAAAAGTTTTTGGTTATTCCTCAAGCAATTTCATATTTCTTTTTAACCACAACAGCATTTGCACAGAGTAAGATTACGGAGTGGATAGGAGAGGTAGACGAGGGGGTAGGGAGTGACTTAGAAGCATGGCTTCCAAAAGTTTTAAATTATGCAATAGGTCTATCTGCCTTTGTTAGTGTTGCCATCATTGTATCTAGTGGATATATGTATATAACTGCGGGAGGAGACGAGGAAAAGATAAGGAAAGCTGGGAAATCATTAACCTATGCTGTAGTAGGTTTAATAATATGTGTAATATCAGTAATATTAGTTAGGTTTGTATTAGTGAAATTTTTAGAACAGTAACTTTAGTTTAACATTGCATATTATTAAATCATTCTATATAATTAATTCATAATATAATTTAAATAATGTATTAAATGAAGAAGAGTCGTAAGTTCGCAATTTCTACAGTTCCTGTTTTAGGATCTGTGTTTTTAACTGCAAAAGCCTTTGCCCAAGAAAACTATCCAAGCTCTTTTACGGAGTCTCCTATAGGTCTCCCTAATCCAGGTGGTCCTACTGATTTAGCAACTTGGGTTCCTCAGGTTCTAAATTTGGCAATAGGTTTAGCTGCTCTAATATGTGTAGTAATCTTAATCTTTAGTGGGTATATGTATATAACTGCTGGAGGAGATGAAACTAAGGTTGAGAAAGCAACTAAGTCTTTAACATACGCTATTGTTGGCTTGGTAATCTGTGTAATCTCTGTAATCCTAGTCCAGTTTGTCCTAAAGAGTGTTTTGGGAGGAGGAGCAAAGTAGAGATTTTAACATTGTAATAATAGGTATGAATTTTAAAGGGTTGCATGAAGTGATATCTTCTCCTGTTTATGCAGATCAAGGGAAGATAAAAAAAGGGCTAGACTGGGTAGATTCAGTAAATCCAGGTGGTCCCTCTAGTTTGGAGTATTGGTTACCCCAGGTTTTGAATTTGGCAATAGGTTTAGCAGCCCTTGTTTGTGTAGCAATCCTTATCTTTAGTGGATATATGTATATAACTTCAGCGGGTGATGAAAGTAAGGTAGAAAAAGCAAGCAAATCTTTAACATATGCTATTGTTGGTTTAGTAATTTGTATTATTTCAGTAATATTAGTTCAATTTGTTCTTGCAAAAGTATTGTAAGGGACATGTTTTCGCTTATTAGGCCATCCAGAGATTAGTTTTTGGGAATATGCTTGGGTAAGTTTTGTTGTGAAAATCTCTCTTTAATCTGTTATAATAGCTATTATGTTCATAGATTTAGATATCTTAAACAATACAAGCTTTGAGAACTTCGCAGATTTTGTTTTAAATTTTCTTAATTTAGCTATATCACTTTCTATTGTTGTGGTTGTAATTTCTATAATAATGTCTGGGTTTAAGTTTATACTATCCATGGGAGATGAGGAAAAAGTTAAGGAAGCTACGAGATCCATGGCATATTCTTTGTTAGGGTTAGTACTTGTGTTTCTATCGCCAGCTATTATAGAATTTGTAATACAACATATATTAGCAACACCATAATAATGGAGAGATTTTTAAAGGGAGTGTTTTTCTTTTTCTTTATTTCATTTTTTTTGTTTG
>JAAZGF010000043.1 GCA_012511375.1 Candidatus Dojkabacteria bacterium
GTAACTTTTCTACTCTCCTCTAACGAAGTCTTAAGGTTAGAGAAAGAATCTATCCTCTCCTTCTCTGCTACTTTAAGATACTCCTCTAAACTTTTAACCATCCTTTCTATCTCTCCCCTCTTGCTCTCTAAATCAATTCTGTTTTGTTTTGTTTCAGAAGAAAGCTTCTCATTTGCCATTCTAATTAAATCTTCATTCGCTTGACTAAGAACTATTGGTAACAACTCCGCCAACTTACTCTCTATTGTCTCTGTTATCTCTTCTGTATTCCCACCTTGTCCCTTTTTAAGAAAGTAAAAAATACCTATACCTAAAAGAACTCCCCCTATCAAAGCTACTATTACTTGAATCATAATGGTAGAATACATAAAATTATATTGTGATATTATAGAATAAAACAGATGAAGAAACTATCCAGTAAAGAGCTTCTATTTGTAAAAAATCTTTTTTTCACTACTATACTAGGTGGAATTATAGGGATTCTTAACTATCTCTTTAATATTTTTGTTGCTAGATATACTGATCAGAATATTTTTAGTATATTCAGTTCAGCATTAGGAATAATATATCTACTCCAAATCCCAGCAGTCGCTATACAGGCCTTTGTAACAAAAATAGTTGCTAATGAGAAAGAGAAAGATCTTAATCATTTTAAATGGTACTCATTTATTGTATTTGCGCTAATAGGGATTGTTTTCTCAACAATATTCTTTCTAAGTAAAAACAGCGTTGCTAATTTAGCAAACATACCAGTAGAGACAGTACTCTTCCTCGCATTAACATTTCTTTTAGCTTTTATTACACCTGTTCCAAAAGGGCTACTCTTAGGATTAGAAAAGATAAAGACAGTAAATCTGATTTTACTCTTTGAAACAATCCTTAGATTTGCAATGGGAGCCCTAGCTATTAGATTGGGAGGTTCCATCTCAATTCTAATACTTGCAAACTCACTTCCTGCTATGCTAACTACAATTTTCATTGTGCCTTTAGTAAAGTTTAAAAAAGAGAATAAAGAAAAGATTAAAATAGATTTTAAAGAATTAACATTAATATCCATCTCCTTTCTACTTCTAACTACCCCATTTACACTACCTTTAATTCTTGTAAATCCCTCCTTTAGAGCAGAATATGGAGCTGTAACACTTCTTGGTAAGCTAGTATATTACGCATCTATCATAACTGCTTCCGTTATGTTTGCTAGAGTTAGTAATGAAAAAGTAGAAAAAGGAAGAAAAAGAAGTTTGATAATATCTCTAGTTCTATCTGTATCCATAGGACTTACTCTCTCTTTGTTCTTCTTTCTCTTTAAAGACTTCGTTGTTTCCATGTCTGTAGGAGAACAGTATCTTGCAGTGTCTAATTATATTGCAATCTACGCCTTGTGTATGACTGGTTTTGCAGCTACATACATGATAACAAACTTTTTCATATCAAAAGGAGAGTATCAATATCTCTACATATTACTCTTGGGAACAGTATTACAAATAGTATCATTTGTTGTAAGAAATGATACTCTAGACATGGTAATGCAAAACCAAATAGTAGTATATTCTGTACTAACAGTACTTACATTCGTATCACTATTATTTAATTTTAAAAAAATTAATGATGAAAGAAAAAAAGGAGAAAACAATTAAAGAGAAATACGAGGAATTTGCAAAACAGTTTAGAGAGTTTGCATTAGATGGGCTAGCCCTGGGTACTGCTATCGGTATTATGCTAGGGACTGCATTAAAAAATGTCATAGATTCTCTTGTAAATGATATTTTAACTCCCCCTATTTCTTTTTTTACAACTGGTATTGATTTTAGTTCAAAATACTTAGTTCTAGGACCAAATAATTTTGAGACTTTAGAACAGGCAAAAGAAGCTAGTGCAATAGTTATTCATTATGGCAATTTTATAAATGAAATACTTTCTTTTTTCATAACCGCCTTTATTCTTTTCCTTATTGTTTATCAAACAACAAAGTTAACAAGCAAATTCAAAAAAGACAAAAAGGAAGAAGTAAAAAAGGAGAAAAGAATATGTCCTTACTGTAAGACAGAGGTACACCTTAAAGCTACCAAATGCCCTGCATGTACCAGTAAACTTTAGAATTAGGGAAATGGACGATGATGGACTCGAACCATCGACCCCTACAATGTGAATGTAGTGCTCTAGCCAACTGAGCTAATCGTCCCAATCATCCTACAGGAGGGTAGTTAGTAGACACAGGTGGTTGATTTACTTCATCGGGCTGTACCTGTTGCTGATCTGTTACAGCTTCTGCTGTAATTTCTCCCTCTTGTTCTTTCTCTTCCTTTATCTCTGGTTCTACATCTTTTTTAAAAGCCCTCCACATAAGCAAAAATATTATTAAAAACACAGGGAAAAGTATTCCCACAAAAATACTACGTGATAATATACCTGCAATTACACCTAGAATGGCAGAACCTATTAAAACTAACACCATAGTACCAATGGACATTGTTATTAATAATATTAAAATTATTACAATATCATTGTACATATTAAATAAAAGGATGACAAGAAGAAGGGTGCAGTATAAGTTAGCAGGATAGGTTTTCGACAAACTTATCCAATCTTCTATGATGTAACTCTGAGCCTTAACAGAATCAAGGTAAGTATAATGGAGAAAAGATGGTTGAGAGATAGTAGCTCTTCTTTTCTTTTTGCCTTTGTGATAAAATTTTTTGCATGAAAAGAGAGTTAGCACACAATAGAAGGTGGTATCCAGACACTCAAATAAGAGAGGAACATAAAAATCTCGAAGTTAGACAAGTAACATGTTTTGTTATTTCTAAAGACAAAAAACTTCTCTTGGTTTCAAAGGATGAAAGTAGCTGGAGCATAACTGCAGGACACTATGAACAAAAAAAGGATTCAACATATATTGATACTGCTATTAGAGAAGTTTATGAAGAATCAGGCTTACACACTTCCAGCCAGAGAAATAGTATAAAGGAAATGGGTTATTATATTGTAGAAGATATCGAAAAAAAGACAGGAAAAATACTTGAGAAATATATCCAAATCCGAATGTTTCTCCGTTTAGATAAGGAAGCAAAAGATCTTTCTTTAAAGCCCAACGAGAAAGACCAAGTCAAGTACGCTCAGTTTTTCTCCTTAGAAAAAAGTCTAGAGTTAATAAGATGGCTAGAAGAATCACCAGAGTGGAAAATCATTAGTGTCATTCTTCATTGATATGATTAAATTCTTTGATTGGCATATTCATCTAACAGGTAGCATTCCTCTTGAGTACTGGAGCAAAATTCTCTCTAACAGGAAAATGCTAAATGGAAGAACACTTGATACTCTCAAGGAAGAGCTCTACATGGAGAACTCTTCTGCCTGGTCTGAGCTAAAGATCTGTACTGACACAGAAGAAGGGTTCAGAGATACAGTTCTTTTTATAGTTAGGGATATGATTAAGAGGGGAGTAAAAGGTGCAAGTTTCATATTTAATCCACACAGTCTAATTAACAGAGGCCTTGACATATCAAAAACATTCGAGATTTTAAACCCTTTTTTAACAAATCTCATTAAGAAGGAAATCTTCTATCCTTTATTTAGAATTGGAGTTAACAGAAGAGATGGCATTAATGAACTAGAATATATTGCCAAATTATTTACGAAAGAAAGAAAGAAATATTTATGGATTGAGGCTATAGATATTAATGGAGATGAGAAAAAATTCCCACTGAATCCCTTTGTTCCGGAGCTTTTGAATCTTAAAAA
>JAAZGF010000044.1 GCA_012511375.1 Candidatus Dojkabacteria bacterium
AGATGTTTTTCTGTATCTCCTTTGTTCTGTTTCCAAAGTGGAGAGAACATCTAGGTCTATATCAAATCCGCATGTAAAATCAGGAAGTTTAAAGTTATCTTTAATACTATTTTTAATTTCCCCCACTATTCCTAGATTAATGCCTTGGAAAGAGGTAATCGCAGAGCTATTGGGCTCAAAAAGATTTAAAGAGTTTTTAATATGAGGAGGAAGATCTAACTCTTGGGAGTCGGCTATGAGATTGTAGGAAACATTTAGAAGATTTAGTTTGTCAAAAATTCTTTCTAAATACTTTTTAGCTAAGTAATATGGTGAGCTGCTAACGTCTTCTTTTTTACTTTTTATACTTAGTAACGAGACATGCCCTTTCTCTATTGGCAATTTATCTTCACCTATAAAATTCAAAAGATGAGGTATACCTATTTCGTAAAGAGTAAACATATTTATTCCTCTCTCTAAATTCTCTTGGGCTCTTTGCAACAAGGATTGTAACAAAGATGTTCTCATGAAAGACAATTCCGGAGAGAGTGAATTCTTTATCTTGTATGAAATATTGCTATCTAGGTTACATTTAGAAAAACTCTCCTGATTAACAAAACTGTAATTAATAGTTTCAAAGGCTCCACTATTAGAGAGGACTTCTCTTACTAACAGTTTTGTAAGTAAGGTTTTATTTGTAGCAGGAGGAGCTATTACCTTGGAAGGTAGTAGCTGCTTTATATTACTAAATCCATAAATTCTTCCAATATCCTCATACACATCCTCTTTAATCTCAATATCTCTTCTCCAGGAAGGAGGAGTGACATAGAGAACGTCATCTTTCTTAACAGAATATTCTAGATTTTCTAATAACTCTTTTACAGGATCTATATCTAATTCTGTGCCTAATACAGAATTAGTATCATCAATAGAGATTTTTATAGTTTTTTGTTCAAACTTCTTAATATATATATCTATGACTTCGGAAGAAATTTTCCCTTTTCCTAACTTTTTTACCATATCAACTGCTTTTAAAAGTGCAGGTAAACACTGTTCTGGATCCAAGCTATGTTTGAATTTAGTAGCGGCATCAGTAAATACTCCTAACTTCATAGAACTTCTTCTAATACTTGATTTGTCAAAATTAGCGGATTCTAGAATAATTCTTTTAGTATTCTCATCTACCTCTGTATCTTTTCCACCGATAATTCCTGCTATTGCTATTGGATGTGTACTATCTGCTATTACCATTACTTTCTCATCCAATTCATATATCTTATCATCTAAACCTAGTATCTTCTCTCCCTGTTTTGCCATTCTAATTTTAATATATGCATTAGAGTGTTCACGAGGATCTTCTTTTACTAACTTATCATAATCAAATGCGTGTAATGGTTGTCCTACTATTAATGAGATGTAATTTGTTATATCAACAATATTATTTATTGGCTTTATATCACATTTTGTTAAAACAGATTTTAACCAAACAGGAGACTCTTCTATATGAATATCATCAAGGGTTATGCCAACGTATCTTGGGCAAAGGGCTTCAGCATCATTAATTATTTCTAACTTTAAACAGTTGTCTTCTGGTTTTAGATTAGCTGTTTTAGATAAGTACCAATCAGGGCTTACAAATTTATTTCTAGTAATAGCAGTAAGTTCTCTAGCAATGCCTAGTACTCCAAAGAGATCTCCCCTATTTGTTAATGCTTTGTTCTCTATCTCTATTACCGTATCATTCATATCATAGTACTTAGCAAACTCCTCTCCTACTGGAGAATCTTTTGGTAAAACTAAAACATTTTCATGATCATCCCCTATATTAAGTTCCTTCTCAGAACCTAACATTCCGTTTGAAGTAATACCTCTTAGATTAACGGCTGTTATCGTTAAAGGTTTTGCTTCAGTATGAATACTGTTGGGAACTTTAGAACCGACTTTTAAGTATGCTACTTTATCTCCTATATTTAATTTTTTATCTCCTGCTACAACCTGTATGTCTTCTAAACCTCCATAGTTAACTTGATAGACACTTAACTTCTCAGCATCAGGATGTTCTTCCTTATTAGTAATTTCTGCTACTACAATATCTTTGTAATCCTCTTCTAAGTTGTAATGATAATCTATCTCTCCTATATGTTCTTGGATTAAACGAACTATTTCATCTATACTCTCAGGAATATTCCCAAGTTGTTTTAAAAGATTTGTAGTAATTCTCATGTTAGAACTGCTTTAAGAAATTAAGATTATTTTCTCGTAGGTATCTAATATCCTCAATGCCTAGTTTTATCATTGTTAATCTGTCTACTCCAAAACCCCATGCGAACCCTGTATATATATCAGGATCAATATCTGCTTCTCTTAGTACATTGGGATGTATCATTCCACAACCCATTATTTCTATCCACCCTGAATGCCCACATGTAGAACACCCTACTTTTTTACAGAATGGGCAACTAATTACAAACTCGCAATCAGGCTCTGTAAATGGAAAATATGCAGGTTGAATTTTAACATCAAAATCTGTTTCTAAGTATTTCTCAAGATATGTTTTTATAGTAGCAATCATATTTGCTAAGGAAACATTTTTATCTACATAGACTCCCTCTATTTGATGAAATGTATGGTCATGCCCTGCATCTGTAGCTTCATTTCTGAAACATCTTCCAGGTAATACAACTGCTATTGGAGGAGGTCCAAACTTTTTTAGTGCTCTGTTTTGCATTGTAGAAGTATGAGCAGGGAGAACCAAACCATCTTCTGTTCTAAATGTATCATACATATCTCTTGCAGGGTGTCCTTTAGGAAAGTTTAGAGATTGAAACATATGATAGTCATCATCTATTTGTCTGCTTTCTAAAATATCAAAGCCCATACTTGTAAATATATCTAATAGTTTCTCTATCTCTTTTGTTAAAGGATGTTTTGACCCCTCTTGTGCAAGAATATTGTCAAACTCATTAGAGTTAGAATTAATGTCAAAAGGTGCTGTAGGATCTATCTTCTCACCTGTTGAATATTTAGACTTCTCTTCATTTTTTTTCTTGTTGATAATGTTCTCTAGTTCATTTTTTAAGAGATTAATCTCTTTCCCATAAAAAGCTCTTTTGTCCTTTTCAACGGAGAGTATTTCTTTTAGAGCTTTAGTGAGTACCCCTTCTTTACCTAAATATTTTTGTTTTAACTCTAAGTAAGTTAGTGCTTTTTTGTCTTTCTCTATACTGTTTTTAAACTCTTCAATATTCTTCATAGTAATTAGTTTTAAGTATGATATTAGTATACTACATATATTATTAAACAAAAAAGGACCCTTTGTAGAGTCCTTAAAAGAAACAAGTAAGACCCTACAGGGATTTGATTAAAAATGTAAATACATCAGGATTATTTACAGCTAAGTCTGCTAATACTTTTCTGTCTAATTCTATATTTTTATCTTTTAGCTTTTTAATAAAGTCTTTATATTGAATATTATTATTTTTACAAGCAGCATTAATTTTTGTTATCCATACTCTCCTTATTTGACCAAGTCTTTTCTGTCTATGATTGTATGCGTATTGTCCTGCATGCAAGTGAGCCTCATGAGATACTTTGTAGAGGTTACCTTTAGTTAATCTGTACCCTTTTGTTTTGTTTAAGATTTTTTTATGTCTTCTTCTTCTTGTGGTTCCACCTTTTACTCTCATTTTTGTACTACTAAAGATTAACTATTTTTCTAAGCAAAGGTTTTCTATTACTTCTATCAACCTTCTCATCTTTTTCTTGTCTTCTTTTAGATTTGGAAGATCTTTTAGATCTAAGATGACCCTGACGACTTTGCTTATATATCAATTTAGGTTTCTTCTCTCCTTTAGGATTAGACACCTTTATTCTCTTCTTTGCTGTTTTGTTTGTTTTTTGTCTTGCCATCTGATTTAAATGTTATTGAAATACGATTTCCTTCTTGCTTAGGTTCGGTCTCGATACTACTATAATCAGAAAAATTAGTCAATATTTCAAAGAAAACTTCTTTTGCTTGATCCATAGATTGCCTTCCTTTTTTCTGCATAATCAACTTAACAGGATGACCTTTATCTAAGTATTCTTTTGCTCTCTTAGTTCTATGCTCAACATCTGCTTTTTCTATTACAGGGGAAAACCTAAAGATTTTTTGGTCCTTTGTAGTTCCCTTCTTGCCTCCCCTATTCTTCTTGTTCTGAGCGTAAAGATACTTTCCAAAATCCATGATTTTACATACAGGAGGTTCTATATTAGCACCTACTTCTACTAAGTCTAACTCTGCTTTGTTTGCTAAAAGAAGAGCTTCTTCTATATCTGTTACTCCTATGTTATTTCCTTTTTCATCAATTAGTTGAACCTCTCTTTCTCTTATCTCTCTATTTACCCTTGGACCTTTATTCTTCTTGAAATCCATTTATTAGTTTTTAATATATTTAATTTAATTATTAGAAAAAGATTCTTTGTTTCGAATCTCTTCTTTTATATTATCTAAAAACTCTTGTGTTTTCATTAACCCCTCTTCTCTATTTCTTCTTGCTCTTACAGAGACTGTTTCAGTTTCTAGCTCTTTGTCTCCTACTATTATAATGTAAGGAATCTTAAATTTTTCTGCATCCCTTATTCGTGATTGCATACTTTTATCTCTTTTGTCCAATTTAACTCTAATTTTTGATAGTTTAAGTTCATCATATACTTTTTCAGCATATTCTACGTGTTTCTGAGATATGGGAATAATGTATACTTGCTCTGGTGTGAACCAAAGAGGAAAATCTCCTCCATGGTGCTCTATCAGGAATGAGAAGAATCTTTCAAAAGAACCAACTAAAGCTCTGTGAATGATGTGAGGTCTTTTTTCTTGTCCTTCAGAATCTATATATGTTATGTCAAATCTTTTTGG
>JAAZGF010000003.1 GCA_012511375.1 Candidatus Dojkabacteria bacterium
ACTAGGGATACTGCTATTCCCCGCACTAACTGTTAAAAGAATTGAATTAGAAGAAAACGAATTTATCACAGGGGAAACACAAGGAGTTCAGGATACTGATTTTGCTCTAACGGTATTCCCTTCTATAGAGGTTCCTCGATACGTGATATATAGTCAACCAAGCAAGGACTCTGAAATAATATACAAAGCTGTAGAGGATGAGAAGTTTGACGTTATCCAAGAAACAGATGATTGGTACAAAGTGTCTTTACAAGATGGCAATTCTGGTTGGTTACATAAGACAATGATTAAATCACATGAGTCAGAAGAGAAATAGTTCAAGGATTGCTGCCTCAATACTTTCCTTAAGAAATATATTTACACTATTGCTTGTTCTGGTAATGTCTTTCTGTCCGACTCTACTATCTTGGTTTAACATATCTCAATCTCCACTATTAAACAAAGTAAATGCAGCCCCAACTGTAGAGACATTTACATCTTCTGGAACATGGCAGGCACCTGCTGGAGTAACACAGGTAACTGTAGAGGTATGGGGGGCTGGAGGAGGAACTGGTGAAGTTCAAGCTCAAGCAAGTAACAAAACGTCTATGGGTGGTGGAGGTGGAGGCGCATATGCTAAAAGCATTGTAAATGTGACATCTGGAACTAATTACTCATATACTGTAGGACTTGGAGCAAATGACACAGATGGAGGTGACACATACTGGGTTAATTCCTCTACCGTAATGGCAAAAGGAGGAAAAGCCGCGACTATTCCTACTGGAGGTGCTGGAGGTACAGCTGCTGATAGTGTAGGTACAACTAAATACAGTGGAGGGACAGGTGCTAATGGAAGCTTAGACACACGGGATCCCCCTGGTGGTGGTGGAGGTGGTGGTGCAGGCTCTACGGGAAATGGAAAAGATGGCTCAGGAACTTCTGGAGGAGCTGCTACAAGCGAGTATGGAGGTGCGGGAGGAAATGGAGCTGCTGCTGCTGGTTCAGGAGAGCATGGAAATAATTACGGTGGAGGGGCTGGCGGTGGAGGTAGACATGGTCAAAACAGAGCTGATGCTAGAGCAGGTGCAAATGGCCTCATTAGAATAACATATACAATATCATCTGCAAACCAACCCCCTATCTTTACAAACTTTCAAAATAATGGACCTAAAAATCCCGGTGAATCCATTACTTTTACAGCTACAGCATCTGATCCTGATGGTGATAATATCTCTCTTGTGGTATGTCAAACACAGGGAATATCAGGAACAAATTGTACAGGCACAACTCTCTGTACTAGTTCATCCACCTCTTCCAATCCATCTTGCCAATACCAATTGCCCTCTATTCTTGCAAGTGGAAATTACAATGCATATCCCTATGTATTCGACGAGAAAGGTGAGCCTGCTAACTCAACATTCCAAGGCGCCCTAGCAATATATTCCGTTAATAATATGCTTCCCACTGTTTCTAATATTACACTTAACAGTGGGGATAATATTACCCTGCAGGCTGGTACTACAAAAGAAATATTAATTACAGCTACAGTTTCAGACAGTAATGGATATGGAGATATAAATACTGTACAAGCATATGCTTACAGATCAGGAATCGGTTACTCAGGATGTGACACACTTGGGAAAGCAAATGCTAATCATTGCTATCCAGAAATTTCTTGCTCTCCTGTAATAGGTACATGCCAAGGAGCTTCCTGTAACTATACCTGCTCTGTTAATTTTCAATATTATGCTGACCCAACTGATGCAAATACTAAATATCCTACAGAGGTTTGGTTAGCTACAATAAAAGCCAGAGATTACAGTAGCGCCATAGGGACCCAACAGCTTTCTCAAGGAGTGAAGGTTGAATCACTCTTGGCCTTTAATATAACTACGGAAATAGACTACGGTTCTCTGGATGTTGGAGGAAGTAATGACCCACTAGATAGAACAACTACAATAACACCAACTGGAAATGTTGGTCTTGACCATGAGGTATATGGACCTTCAAATATGTGTACTGATTTTCCTCTTTGCTATAGAGGTAAGATAGCTGTGGAATATCAAAGATATGCCCTAAAAGAATCTACTACATATACAACTGCAACATCTCTATCAACTACAGAAACTACTGTGTATACCAATGTTCCCAAAGTTACATCCTTACCCCCTGTAACAAGAAGTATTTGGTGGGGAATATTAGTACCAGAAGAAACTGGAGCAGGAACATATGATGGAGAAATAACTATAGTAGGAATGAAAAGTAATGTCTTAAACTGGTAAAAGTCTACAAGCTTAACCTAGGTTCTCTATCAATCTCCTTTATTTCATCTATCTTTTTTAAAACCTCTCCACTTAAAACCTTGTAATATCCTACTAAACCAATAATGGCTGCATTATCTCCTCTGTACTCTTTAGCAGAATAGATATAATTCAAACCATATGATCTTACTAACTTACCAATGTCTCTTAAAATTTCCTCTCCATTAAGTACTCCACCACCTACAAATACACTTTTTACATTAGGATATTTTTGTATAGCTAAATCTAATTTAATTATCAAAGACTCAATAATTGCATCTAGAAAACCTCTGCAGAAATCATACACCCACTCCTTCTCTTTTCTACCCTCTTCTCTTAACTGTTTACTCTTGTAAAGAGCAGCTGTCTTAATCCCTGAATAGCTGAAATTTAAATCATTTGAACTTTTCATTGGAACAGGAAAAGAAATGACATCTGATTTACCTTTTTTGGCAAACTCTGTTAAAGTTGGACCTCCTGGATAACCAAAATTAAGAATCCTACCCACTTTGTCAAAAGCTTCCCCTACTGCATCATCTAATGTCTGCCCTACTTTCCTGTACTCCCCTATTTTCTCTGTATATATTAATTCTGTATGTTTACCTGAAATCAAAATACCTAATGCAGGAAAAAGCTCTTGCTCTTTTAAATTCTCTAGTTCTTTTACGAATGTTTTTCCTTTAGAATTCTGTAGAAGACCAGAAAGTAGATGCCCCTCCATATGGTTAATGGGAACAAAAGGCTTACCATATTTAATAGCTAACTCTTTTGCAAAATTAAGACCTACCTCTAAATCTATTGCTAATCCTGGACCATATGTACATGCTATATATTCAATACTCTCTATTGATACTTTTGCTTTTTTAAGTGCTTCCTCATATACCATAGGGAGATTCTTCTCATGTTCTCTTCTAGCAATATCGGGAACTACACCTCCCCACTTAGTATGAATTTCCACTTGAGATGATACAATACTTGAAAGTACTTTCCTTCCCTCTAGTACAGCTACAGAGGTATCATCACAGCTTGTATCAAATGCTACTATTAGCGGCTCTTTATTCATATATCTCTATACTCCTTTCCTCTAATGATACATATTTAATTACAACTTTGTACAATGGCGTATTCATATTGTCACACAAAGCAGAAATCTCTTCATAGTACTTATCTGCCCATTCAATTACAACTATATTCCTTTTCTCTAAGTTCTCTATTAAACCTGATTTTTCTAATTCTCCTTCTTGTAATCTCCATGTGTCCATATGGGCTAAAACTTTTTGCTCCTCTTCCTCCTCATAATTGTATTCATTGATTATGGTGTAGGTGGGAGAGTTAACAACCTCTTTTACCCCTACTGCCTCCCCTATTCCTTTTGCAAATTGGGTTTTACCTGCACCTAGCTCTCCACTGAGTGCAACCACTACAGGAGCATTTCCCTTTACATACTTAAGTGCGAATTCTTTTGCAAAGTGTATCGTCTCATCCTCACTCTTTGTCTCTCTTTCCCCTATCTTCTTGTTTTCAACCAATGCGTTTTCAAACTGTAATTTCCCTTGTCTAAGTACACTTAATTGATTCATTGTAGTATCTAGTACTGTAGATGGATCATTTTTAGGAAGCTCCCCTGCATCTAGGAATAGGTCTATTAACTCTAGACTTTTCTTAGGTAAGTTCTCTATTAACCTCGCTATACTGTAAGGAGCAGGTCTGTATGATACATTTGCCGATGTAGCTGTAATGGGCTTGCCAAATGTTTTGATTAATTCTAATGTAAAACTATAGTCAGGGTATCTTACCCCTACTGCACCTTGTGTAGATACAACAGGAGGAACAAGTTTCCCTTTACTTATAGATATGACTGTTATTGGTCCTGGCAGATAGTTTTCATAGAGATTATCTGCCATTTCATTAATATCTACATACTGTTCTGCCATATTCCTATCTGCTACTGCTACTGATATTGGTTTGGATCCTCTTAATTTCTTGTATTCCATTATCTTCTTTAAAGCTTTAGGATTTGTAACATCTCCTCCCAGTCCATAGCATGTCTCTGTTGGATATACAATTAATCCACCGTTTTTTAATACTTCTACGGCTTTTTCAATTGCAAAACTCCTCTCTTTTTTAATATCAATAATGTTCATGGTATAATGATATTATACTAGGAATATGTCTAAATGCCTATATTCCAATACTTTTAAATTTATTTGTTAAAATAATGTCAGTATTACAACTAACAAGTGCAAACTTTAAAGAGGAAGTATTAGATTATCAAGGAGTTACATTAGTTGATTTTTGGGCTCCATGGTGTGGTCCTTGTCAGATGGTTGGTCCAGTTATGGAGGAGATTGCTAAAGAGATGGAAGGGAAAGTAAAAGTTGGTAAAGTTAATGTTGATGAAGAGGGAGCTTTGGGACAGGAGTATGAGATTATGAGTATACCTGCTGTTTTTGTTTTCAAAAAGGGAGAAGTTGTAGAGAAACTAATTGGTGCTATGGCTCTAGAATCATATATTGAAGTCTTAGAGAAGCATCTTTAACCTTTTGACTTTTAGGTATATACCTTTTACAATTATGTATGCTACTTAAATTAAACTATTAATGTCATGTTTAAGTTTGTTAGAAAATATTTTGTATTTTTTCTCATTTTAGCTTTTGCCCTATTAGGTACATGCACCTATTTCTTCTTTTTTAAAGAGAAAGGATCTACTCCTAAGACTGAGGCTACAATGTTGTTGATTGAGTTTGAAGAAATGGGAGGGTTGGAGAATATAACAAAGCAGATGCATAGTAGAGGTATTCCGGGAGTATTAATGGTCTCTGTAGAGTTCCTAAATGAGCATTGTGAAGAGGTTAAGGCTTTAGAGGACTACAATATTGAAATTGCAGGATCTGCTCCAGGAGCACCGTTCTGGGATGTTAGCTATGATGAACAGAGAGAGATTATGATTAAAACAAAAGAGGGTATTGAGGCTTGTACTGGAAAGAAGATGAGAATATTCTCTTCTAAGTATTTTGCATATACTGAGGATACCATTAAGATTGCAGAGGAGTTAGGTATTGAGTATGTGTTTGCTAGAGGTACCACTCAGGCAAGGGCTACAATATACAAGCCAACAGAGTATGATGTTAAGATTTTCTCTGTTTCTAATGTAGGTTCTAAGAATTGGGGTACTGGTAGTTTATGTGATTTTAGTTACTGGGCTAGAGAGGGAACTGCAGCAGACTTTAGAACGGAATTACTTAATGCTATTGAAGAGCATCCATATATTTCACCTGTATCTCATGCATACTTGGGTGGTAACAGGGTTGATTGGAATGAGGTGTATTTAGAGTTGTTTGATAATCCTGATGTTAAATGGGTAAGTTTTGATGATTTCTATACAGATTATGACAAGAGAGATTATGATGATATTCCTGTTAATATGGAAGTTCAGTATGAGAATGTAGAGTATACTGAAGAGGAGTGTAATCCTAATGATCCTGATAATATTTGTCAGTAGGAGTAAGGGTATACAATTGTTATTTTAGATATAGTTTGATATACTTTTTGAGC